>JAHDIA010000387.1 GCA_020631035.1 Chitinophagales bacterium
TTTCATAAAATGCATCATATTATGATCAATTTCATTACAAATATTGCCTTAACCCAAAAGCTCCAAAGCCAGCTAAATAAGCTGAATGCAAAGATGGAACAGTTGTGGAACATTGGCAGATTTGTATTTGGTCAGGACAGTTTGGTTGGAACAAATGTAGGATTGGTAGGGAATAGTACATCATCATTTTGTTTTGCCTATACAGGAAATGAAACCGCCAATGATGAGAACCGCCCCCCACGCCTACGACCGGGATTTTAAAAATATTTTTGTAAAAGAAAAATATACTTAAAAACTCGGTCTGGAAATAGACCGAGTTTTTTTTTGCTCTGAACTCAATAAATGTTTTTGCTTATTTCATTTGTTGAGTAACACTTAACCCAAAAGGTTTTTAACACAAACCATACTATGAAATTTTTTTTCTTAACGCAACAATTTAAACATAGCCGAAAACCCAATATTGTTGCTTATGAAACTTTTGAGCTGTAACCATCTTTCTTGCCTTGGTAAGAAAATGGCCCCTAGATAACGAAATAACCTTTTTGAAAATTTTGAATAGTCCGAGCATTGATTGCTCACCACTATTCAAAGAGCAAAAAACAAGCAAGATGAAAACTTTCAACATTCAGACAATCGGAAGAAAACTTAAAGTAAAAATTGGTTCAATCAACCAAAAGAATCAGATTTCTCAAGTAACAGAACAAAAAGCAGCTAACTATTGCATTGACCCAGCAAGTCGTACAGTAGAAGTGCGCTATACAGCTTCTAAACTTGAAAGAGAATTTGAAGGCATCTTCTAATGCAATAAGATGCTTTGCCAGCTCTTTCGATTTACAAAGCAAATCACCCAGTTAATGATTTGCTTTGACTTTTCAAATGGCAATTCTAAGAGAAACAACATATAAAAGGCAAGTACCATAAAAAAGGTACTTGCCTTTGTTTTTTTAGTTTAACTTTGGTCTATGCAACAAACAATCACGCCTACTTCCAATAGCAATAGAATCATTGTCCTTGATGTATTAAGGGGTTTTGCTGTATTGGGGATCTTGTTGATGAACATCCAAAGCTATAGTATGATTGAGGCTGCTTATTCCAATCCTCTAGCTTTTGGTGATTTAGAAGGATGGAACTATTATGCTTGGTGGTTTTCTCATGTCTTTGCCGACTCAAAGTTTATGGCGATATTCTCTCTTCTTTTTGGGGCAGGCATTGTATTGTTTGCAGAAAATGCTGAAAAGAAGGGCAAAAAATCGACCCTACTCCACTACCGTCGCAATTTTTTGTTGTTGCTGTTTGGGCTATTCCACGCATATTTGATTTGGGCGGGCGATATTTTGACTGCTTATGCTTTGTGTGCCTTTGTTTTTTATTGGCTACGCAATTGGTCGGTTTCCAAGCTCATAGATTTGGGTATCTTCTTTTTGGCCATAGGAATGGCTATTTCGCTTTATATGGGTTCTGCTCTCCTCAATATACCCGAAGATACCTATTTTGCCATGTTGACCAAATGGGAACCCGATATCCAAACGATTGATGCAGAAATTGCCACTTTCCAATCTTCTTGGTGGGCACAACAAGGACGTCGTTTTAGTGCTGCTTTGGGTTTGCAAACGCTCATATTTGGTATGTACACATTCTGGCGGGCGGGCGGTTTGATGTTGATAGGAATGGGTTTGTACAAGACGGGGTTTTTATCTGCTCAGTGGTCAAAAACAAAGTATTGGTTGATTTTTGTTTTGGGTTTACTTATTGGTATTCCTATAGTTGTTTATGGTATTGACCAACAGTTTGGACATGGTTGGACAATGGAATATTCTTTGTTCAAAGGAACAATGTTCAATTATGGGGGAAGTTTGTTTATTGCAGCGGCCTATATTGCAGCTATTCAACTTTTTGTATTGTATGGTGGATTCCAATTTATCAAAGATGTTTTAGCAGCAACGGGACGTATGGCATTGACCAATTATATTGGGCAATCTGTTATTTGCACCTTGATTTTTTATGGACACGGATTGGGGTATTTTGGACAAGTAAGCCGTTTTCAACAGTTGTTGATTGTTGTGGGTATATGGGTCTTTCAAATGGTGTTTTCGTATTTCTGGATGAAGCGATTTAAGTATGGTCCTTTGGAATGGTTGTGGCGTTCGTTGACGTATGGGAGGAGGATTGTTAATTCAAAATTGAAGATTTAAAATTAAAAATTCCCAGTGGGATGTAGAGACCCAGTGGGATGTGGAGACAAGGCATGCCTTGTCTGTACGAATGGGGAGAAATAAATATAAAGATTGGGGAGAAATAGGATATAAAAGAATGCCAAAAAGAAGCAAGGCGTGAAGCGGATGGATGAAAGAAGCGACGGAGAATAGCGAGAAGCGATGTTTACGCCAGATAGAAACACGTACCTTGTACGGTTGATAGCTGGGAGTCACCTTCGTCCGAAGCCAAGCCGTTCCGTTCTAATCCTTTTTATTTTCTTATAGTCTAATGGGTTTTGAAAGCTATCCCTTATGGATATATGGCTTTATAATGGGTGAATGATAGCGAAAAAACTTCATTTATTTACTAAGTTTGCACCTTGATTTTACTTTCACCTAATCAAATTAAATAATAAGATTATATAAGATATGAAAAGAAATCTATTTTTAATGGCTAGTGGGCTTTTGTTGGTCTTGTTTTTGGCGGGTTTTAGCAGTCAATTTGGAGCCAAGGAAAAAGAACACAAGGTAAAAATCAGTACGATATTTGGCGATATGATTGTCAAGCTGTACAATGATACGCCCAATCATAGAGACAATTTCTTACAATTGGCTAAGGAAGGAGCTTACGATGGCACCATTTTCCACAGAGTCATCAATGGATTTATGATGCAGGGAGGAGATTTGGATTCTAAGGGAGCTGCCATTGAAACCTCTTTGGGTTATGGTTGTTTTGAAAATACCTTAAAGGCTGAGTTTAGACCGCATTTATTCCACAAGAAAGGAGCTTTGGCGGCTGCTAGACAACCTGATAGTCACAATCCAAACAAAGAATCTTCGGCTTGTCAGTTTTACATTGTTCAGGGTTACCGTTTGAGCGACGCCCAGTTGGATGCACATGTTCAAAGTACGAGCAAACCTTTGACTGAAATTCAGAGAGCTTGGTATAAATGGAGAGGTGGCACACCTTTCTTAGATCAAGATTATACAGTATTTGGGGAGGTTATTGAAGGCCTAGAGGTCATTGATTTGGTTTGTAGTGGTGTCCGTACCAATTCTGCCAACCGCCCATTGGAGAACATAGAGATGACTGTTGAGATAATCGAATAATGATTTCCAAAATATGATAAAAAAAAAGCACATCTGAACAGATGTGTGTTTTTTTTATCTGCTTGGTGACTTTGCACCTAAAAGTCCAGTCTTATTCCTGAAACTACTCAATTAATAACTAAAATTCATTGTAATGCTTCAGGAATTTAAAGAATTTATCAAGCGGGGTAATGTGGTCGAATTTGCGGTTGCAGTCATTATGGCAACGGCTTTTGGTGCTGTTGTAACCACATTTACACAAGATGTACTGATGCCTCCCATCGGTTTAGCTTTGGGCGGTGTAGAATTTGATGATTTGAAAATTTTGTTACAAGAAGGAACTCCAGAGGTTAAAGAAGGTGCTAAAGTAGTGACTGAAGCTGTTCCTGAGGTTGCCATTAGATGGGGTAAATGGGTAAAAACCATGCTTGACTTTTTGGTTATCTCATTTATCTTGTTCATTATTGTACGTATGTACAATAGAATGAATCCACCAGAGACTCCTGGACCAACTCAGGAAGATTTGCTTACTGAAATTAGGGACTTGCTGAAAAAATAGCAAGTACCATTTAAAAAAGATATAAAATGTAAATTCCCCTCTTGCTATCAAGCAAGAGGGGAATTTTATATTTTGGGCTTCGATGGCTTCGGCAAGCTCAGCTACCTCATTGAATTTGGCAGGCTCAGCTATCTTGGTTTTGTTTGGGCAAGTTTGTGCTCCTAATCCTATTTTTTCAACATTATGTATTCTTAAATAGAGAAATTCTGGACTGATTTTTTGATGATGCCAACGCACTCCATCAATTGTTCTTCGTTCATTACCAATGGTGGAGCAAAGCGGATTTTGTCACCGTGGGTTGGTTTTGCCAACAAGCCATTTTCTTTCATGTCCAAGCAAAGTTTGTAAGCTGCTTTGGGATTTTCGTGTTTGATGACGATGGCATTTAATAATCCTTTGCCACGTACCAGAGAAATCAAATCGGTGTCGATGGCTCTTAGCTCTTTTCTCAAGATTTCGCCGAGGTATTGGGCGTTTTCTGCTAGTTTTTCTTCGATTAAGACTTCCAATGCACTGATGGCGACCTTGCAAGCCAATGGATTACCTCCATAGGTTGAGCCGTGTTCCCCTGGTTTGATGGTCAACATCACTTCATCGTCTGCCAAAACTGCTGAGACGGGGAATACCCCACCCGATAAGGCTTTGCCCAAAATAAGAATATCAGGTCGTACTTCTTCGTGGTCACAGCACAACATTTTTCCTGTACGCGCCAATCCTGTTTGAATTTCGTCTCCTAAGAATAACACATTGTGTTTTTTGCACAAATCGTAGGCAGCTTTTAGATAGCCATCGTCTGGCACATTGACACCTGCTTCTCCTTGAATGGGTTCGACTAAGAAACCAGCAACATTTTTGTCTTGAATTGCCTCTTCTAAGGACTTGATGTCGTTGTAGACAACGTGCTTAAAACCAGGTGTGTATGGACCAAAACCTGTATAAGAATCTGGGTCTTGAGAGAAAGAGATAATGGTCGTGGTTCTCCCGTGGAAGTTGCCACTACACACTAAAATGACTGCTTGGTGTTCCTCCACTCCTTTGACATCATAAGCCCAACGACGGCAAAGTTTGATGGCTGTTTCTACCGCCTCTGCTCCTGTATTCATAGGTAGGAGCTTATCGTAGCCAAACAATTCGGTGGTATATTTCTCAAATTCGCCCAAAATATCGTTGTGGAAAGCTCTAGAAGTCAAAGTTAATTTACTGGCTTGTTCTACTAGAGTTTGAACGATTTTGGGGTGGCCATGTCCTTGATTTACTGCCGAGTAAGCCGATAGAAAATCGTAGTAGTGTTTGCCTTCTACATCCCAAACGTGTACCCCTTCTCCTTTGCTCAAAACCACAGGCATAGGATGGTAGTTGTGCGCCCCATAGCGATCTTCCATATCAATGTAATACTGTGAATTGATGACTGCTTGCATAGTATTTATTTTTAATTCGATTTTATAATATTTCTAATTATGTGCTTTATATAGATACAATATGTACGAAAAAAGCGCATTTGATGGCTATAAAATTACGAAAAAGCCGCCAAAAGCCTATAAATAAAAAGGATGTTGATAATTCTTTGCCCAAAAAACATTTCAAACTTAAAGAAATATGTAACTTTGGCGGCTGAAATTGACTAACCAACTAAAATCAAGTTGAAAACTATGAATTTAGGAAATACTATTATTTATTTAACTCCAGTTTTAGGATTGTTGGCATTGGGCTACACATTTTGGAAATCCTCCTGGGTTTCTAAACAAGAGGTAGGAACTCCCAAAATGGCCAATATTGCTAATCACATTTCCAATGGTGCAATGGCATTCCTAAAAGCTGAATATAGAGTCTTATCTATTTTTGTTATAGCGGTTGCGGTATTATTAGGGCTTAGTGGCAGTGGAGCCAACTCCTCTCCCCTTATTGCACTTTCATTCATCCTTGGAGCCATCTGTTCTGCTTTGGCAGGATACATTGGTATGAAAGTGGCAACCAAAGCCAATGTACGTACAACCAATGCAGCCCGTACAAGTTTGGGCAAAGCCCTTGAAGTTGCTTTTGCTGGTGGTGCTGTAATGGGATTAGGTGTTGTAGGATTGGGGCTGTTGGGACTTGGTACTTTATTCCTTGTCTACTCTCAATTTACTGACTGGGACATTGTAAAAGTGATTAATGTACTAACTGGATTTTCTTTTGGTGCTTCGTCTATTGCCTTATTTGCCCGTGTTGGTGGTGGTATTTATACCAAAGCTGCCGATGTTGGAGCCGATT
>JAHDIA010000388.1 GCA_020631035.1 Chitinophagales bacterium
TCAAAACGGTCTTTTTCTGGGAAAAACACATCCACATCAAATACACCCAATTGCGCAAAAGGTGGCTTTTGTACCCCACGAATCAAGCTAGGCAAATCGAGGTCTTGCCCTTGTTTCCAATAATGTTCAAACAAAGTTGCCAACAAAATGCCCTCTCTACTCCGTACAGGATCATCCTTAAAATCAATCATTCCCAACATCGCCGCCACTGTTCCTTGAATGCGCTCTCGCAAGGTTTCCGCATTTTCTTCAAAATTGATTTTGGGAGCCGCAAAAGAACCCATAATGTTGACGGGCACGCCACTATCTGAACCAGGTGTATAAATGGTATAATCCACCGAGTCCTTGAGCATCTTGATTCGCTCCTTACCTTGTCCCCAACTGCCCAGACCTTTTTCCCATTTTTCTGCCATAGAAGTCGCATACTCTGTAGGTGTCATTCCCTTGCGCCCAGCATCGTCGGCATTGACCCAGGGTTCAAAATCGGCAGCTTGCAAATTGTCGAACTGCAACAACAAATTGGTCATATCTCCCTTGGGATCAATGATGATGGCAGGCACTTTGTCAATTGCCGCCTCTTCGAGCAATCCAATACACAATCCCGTCTTACCCGAACCCGTCATTCCCACACAAACGGCGTGGGTGGTGAGGTCTCTCGCATCATAATTGACCGTCTCTTCCAATATGCTTTTCTGTTCAATATCGTAATGCGCTCCGAGGTAAAAAGAGCCCAATTTTTCGGCTGGCAGTTGTGGCATTTTTTTGTGTTTTTTTGAAGCGTAAAGTTAGGGATTTTTTAGGGGATTGGGTAATTCAGGTAATTGGGCTTGGTCATAGATAGACCTTAGAGACACAAAGCCGTGTGTCTGTACGAGATGGAGGTAAAAATAAATTGTGAGTTATGAATTGGGGCAATGTGGTCCGCTAATTTATAACTTATAATTCACCATTTATAATTATTCTTTATCCTGAGCTTGTCGAAGGATGGGGCAACGTCCCTCTTTCATGGCTGCGTTGTGGTCTGGTTAACCAACGCATGTTTTGGGCTGCGTACAAGGGGGCTTCCTTCCGCTCGTCCTGCGCTTCTCCCCGCCTTTGGCAAGCCTCAAAAGGGGGAATTAGGGAAGAGGAGATGTGGGTGCCTAGTTTTATTTTTTGATGGCATTTCTTTAAATAAGTTCTTCTATTAGACTATCTAAAATATTAGCATATGCTTCATTTCTATTTTGCCATTTATTACTTACAATCGGAACAGCATCTTGTGGGTAAGCTTGAAATTTCCCAAGCCATATCTTCATTTCTCTTTTGTGTTTAGGATGTACTTCTGTCTCAGAATGTGTAATTGGCTGAATAGCCCATTGACAAAAATCACAGATAATTGGGAATATTTTTGATTGTCCTTTTTTATATTTTTCATAGGCTCTTTTTATTTCTACTGAATTAATATAGTCTGAGGCCAAAAAATCGGATGTAATAAGTAATAAAAAAACATCTGTCCTTTCAATTTCATCTTTAATCTGTTTGTCCCATTCTCCCCCCCCTTCAATATCTCGGTCATGCCAAACGCTTATGATACCTTGCTGTTTTAAAGGTGTCAATTGTCTTATTAATTCATCCTTAAACTGTTCATTTTTATGAGAATAAGAAATAAAAATTCTTTTGGGTTTATTTTCTTCTTCCTTTTTATCTTTTTGTTCTATTAAGCTTTTTAAACTTGACAACAATTCATTCTTTTCAGACTCTTTCAACTTAGAGTTACTTTTTGCCACTTTTTGTTTAATGTTTAATATTTGTGCACGTAGTATTTCTATCTCTTCTAATTTTTCCTCCTTTTTTCTATAAATAGGATTTTCTTCCATTTTAATTTTATCTGGTAACTTATTTAAGTCATAAGCATATAAATATTTTGCTAAATAAGCTCCATATCTTAAACCATATCCTGCAAATTGGATTGATTGAATATTAAACTTCTCAAGAATAAACTCATATACAGGCAATCCATAAAGTGCTGTGATTTTTTTTTCTATTCTTTTTTTAGCCCTATCATTATATTGCTTGTTTATATTTTGATATAGGTAACGTACCTGTTTATAATCTCTATCTAATTCTTTTAATGTATTCAAATACTTGGTTTGAATAGAATCTATTGTCCATTGCTTATTATGTTCTTTTGTACTTGAACCAACAGCACTTCCCATAGCAAAAGCATATACATTTACATTGTCTAAATCCATTTCATTCAATCCACTACAATGGTCTAATTTATTCTGAATATATTGGCTAACAAGCTCGAATTGTTTTTTAATTGAGTTTCTATTATCACTAGGATTAATTAATCGTCCATTATCAAGTGAAAAAAAATTTTCTTGCAACACAACTGTACCCAATTGATTAATTGACTCAATTCCTCCTAAACTTGCTATTTTTGGGAAAAAATATGATATTTCTGTAGAGCCTCCGCCTTGATCTATTAGCAAAACAGCATCTTCTACCTTCAATTCATATTGTTGATCTTTTGAATTAATTTTATAAGTATGTAATACACTAAGGCAAGATAATAATGCTTCGTCTTTCTTTGAAATAATGGATACATTTACATCTGTTCGATTATAAATATATTTTAACACATCTTCTTTATTACTCATCCACCTAAACACGGCAGTTCCCACTGCATTTATATTATATTTATCGACTCGTCCTGATTCAATGAGTAATTCATTGTAAAACTGAATAAAAGATATTATTTCTTCTAATGCTTTGCTATGTTGTATGTTCACCCAATTATTAAAAACAAGCTCTGCACCAAGTCGAGGCACACAAGAATCGTTAAAAAAAAGAAAATCATTTTTTTTACGAATATTCCAAGCAGAATCATTAGGCACTTCTTTAGGGGCAATCAATATCCGAATTGCCTTAGTTCCTATATCATATATGGCTACTAGTTCCTGTCCGTCTGTTTTATCTAAAAAACTATTAAACCTACTAATCACATCCATACTTGTTTTTTTAGGCATTGATTATTCATTATTTCATTTTCATATCCTTTATCACCTTTGCTAATAATTCATCATATCTCTTATTACATTTCTTTTGCAAACTTTCTATATCCTTGACAGAACAACACAATTCTAAAAAAGGACTTTTAAATAATGCATATTGCAAATGATTGGAAAATTGCTTGAATCGAGCATCTTTTATCAACAATTGAAACTGCTCTTTTACAAAATGTCCTGAAGTATTTGAGAACACATTTTTTAATAAAAAAACATTTTCTTTTCTATTTTGGGTATTATCTGTCAAAACAATAGCTTCTCGTAAAAGTTTAGGGCGACTTTCTACCTTTTCAAAGATACTATTCCAATCTTGTTTTTGAGCAAGGCTTATTATTTCTGCTACGACTCCATATGGTTTAGGCTTACTTCCATTATTTCGTTTATATCTACTACCCGATTTATATTTTATTTTATTATCTACCCCTTCTCTCTCTCGCATCAACTCTTTAACAGCAATTTTAAATTTTTTATTGGTTATATTATTCAAAATCACTCGTGAAAGTCTTTTAACTTTATTTATGCTTATATTTTTCTCTGTCAACTCTTCAAACATCAAGTATTTAACTTTTTCATCTACTAAAGGATTTAAAAATACTTTTTTTGTACAACTATCTTTCACACATACTGTTCCAGCAATAATTTTAACCAATCGCACTACTGAATCAAATGGGCTATACACATAATTATTTAATTCATACAAAACATTCTCTCCTTTATCTGGATTTGCATTTAGCCATTCTCGAATTGCATGTTTTAATGGCCCTAGTTTCCGATTCATTCCAAATGAACTTTGAACAAGGTAAAACTTTTTCAACATACAAGTAATAGCGGGCAAACCATAACTATTAAATATCTGAGCTAATTTTTCTCCAGGTTGTGCTCCACCGACGACTATTTCTCTTGACATTTCCTGTATAACTCTAGAAACAACCAATACCAATTCTTTATCTGAAATAAAATTTTTATTGCTCTTATAATTAATTTTGTTTAAAATAAGTAATTTCTCTTTAATCATAATAACGTATTATTCAAAACAAACCCCTCCACTTCCAGACTTGATAGGTTTTTAACTACAGAGTCATACAACAAACCTATCTTAACAGATTCACAAGTTCCATTATTTTTTCTAAACTCAAACTCAAAACTATATACTTTATTCTCATCTACTCTACTTACAATTTTACTCAATATTGTACCAGCAGGAAGTACTGACTTAAATTTGACATTTTCTCCATAAATATGCCTAAGCTCTAAATCATCAATTGACACCCCACTAAAAAAGTCAAATCTAAATGCTTTGGTACTATTTTCCATATATATAGTAGAATTGCCTTGTAGCTTATCTTTTCCAATTTCTGTAATGGCTGGTATATTTAAATTTTTGCCTAAAAGCAAAAGAGGATTCAAACCACTAATTTTAAGGTAAATATTTTCTGTAGTTTTTTCTATCACTTTCCACTTCTCATTCTTTACCAAATAGTCAAAAGTAGCTGCACCATCCGATACTGAAAAAGTCTGATCAAGTTCATCTAAATTAGAAAACTGTCTCTTTAATTCATATCTTATGGGTTTAAAACGAGAACTCCCACCTGTTACAAGCGTTTTAACAATCTCATATTTACTTAGTTTTGCATTCGCAAGTGCTTGTTCTATTGGACTAAAAATATTGTGAGGAACAGAATTAGGGTACTCCCTTTTCTCCTCCTTATATTTATCTTGCCCAATAAATCTATTTAAAACTGACAGAACTTGGCTAATTTCAACTGATTCTATATTTTGCAAGCCAGGAAACACCTCATTTAAATTTGTTTTCACATCCTTCCCCTTAGACTTTTTTATCAATTCTTTTATTCCAAAACCAAACATTTCAGGATTGGGAATATATTTATCTAAATCGAGTTTCAATCTCTCAGCCTCCCTTATTAAGGCTAACATATTGCTTCTATTAACATTTTCTTCTAAATTAAACCCAGTGTTTTCTTTTGACATGTGATTTAGAAGAAAAGCAGCAATTTCTAAATCTAAATCCCATCCTGCAAAATTATTATAACGTGAACTCCCTAAAACAAAAACTTCATTATTACTTGTTATTTTCACTACTGATACATCAGTTGTTCCTCCTCCTGGATCAATAATTAAAATAGGTTCATCTCTTATGATTCGTTTAAATGCCTTCTTGCTAAAATCCCAATCACTAAATATTGAGGCAATTGGTTCATCTATTAAGTTTATGCTTATATCATTCCAAACTGCTTTTGCTGATAACAAGGTATTGTGACGCATTATTGATGAAAATGACGCTGGTATTGTTATGGTTATGATTTCAATTTGCTCCCAGTTTTTGTTTTCCCCCTCCAAGTCTATTCGCAAACTTTCCTCAATGACTTTTAAAAGAAAAAAATAGATATTTACTGCTTTAATTTCCTTGCCATTGACCTCAATCATCCATTTGTTGTTCCCAATATGATTTTTTATAGAATCAACCACTATACTCCCTTCAACAGCCACCAACTTATCAATATGGATTTTACAATATTGACCACATAATATTTTATTGTCATTAATCCAAACTGTTGTAGGTAATCTATCTAAAAACCCATATGCATCTGTTCTACTTGGACAATTAATTAGTTGGCGTATTTTAAGTCTTCTTTTGGTCAATTGCCCTAGCTCATCAAACTCTAAAATAGTGCAAGTTATATTGGTTGTCCCCAAATCAATTGCAATATGTAGTCCTGTTTGCAATGTTATCAATTTATGTTTTGATTAATCGAATTAGTTAATTATTGGCAAGGGTTATAATTACTTTTAATTACATAAAACTTTCATTAATTAGAAATAAACCACCATCCCCCAACACCATCTAAATTCATAGATATGAATATACAAAAAAAAATTGATTCAATATAAACATATTATCAAAAGTGTTTAATTTATAAAAAGTCAATATATATCTCTAAACCCAAACTACACAGCACCCAAACATACCTTCTACGCCCGATAGTAGTGGTTAGCTCCCGCCCTTTGTTCATCTAT
>JAHDIA010000389.1 GCA_020631035.1 Chitinophagales bacterium
AAGCTCCAAATCCAGACGATGGTTGTGCTTTGACAACAGATAGCTTTGATGCTACCAACTGTGTTATTGTCAATGAAGCACCAGATTGTGATGATGGAGATGACACAACAGCTGATTCATTTGATGCTGCTAACTGTGTTTGTGTCAATGATGGTGGTGGAATTATTGTAGGTTGTACCGATCCTTGTGCGACCAATTACGATATGACTGCCAACCAAGATGATGGTTCTTGTACCTATCCAACATGTGATGATGGCTGTGATTTGACAACAGATACATACAATACAGTAACTTGTGAATGTGAATATGCAGAACCAGATGTAGATGATGGTTGTGCATTGACAGACGATTCATTTGATGCAGACAATTGTGTAATTGTCAATGCAGAGCCAGATGTAAATGATGGCTGTGATTTAACAGCTGATTCTTTTGATGCTGCTAGTTGTACCATTGTCAATACACCACCAGATGTAGATGATAATTGCGATTTGACTGATGATAGCTTTGACGCTCTTAATTGTATCATTATCAATGCTGCACCTGATTGTGATGATGGAGATGATGCAACAACAGATTCATTTGATGCAGTTAATTGTGAATGTATCAATAGTACCACCATCATCGAAGGTTGTACCGATCCTTGTGCGACCAATTACGATATGACCGCCAATCAAGATGATGGCTCTTGTACTTATCCAAGTTGTGATGATGGCTGTGCTTTGACAACGGATACATACAATACCACAACATGTGAATGTGAATATACAGAGCCAGATGTAGACGATGGTTGTGATTTGACCACCGATTCATTTGATGCAGACAATTGTGTTATTGTCAATGAAGCTCCAAATCCAGACGATGGTTGTGCTTTGACAACAGATAGCTTTGATGCTACTAACTGTGTTATTGTCAATGAAGCTCCAAATCCAGACGATGGTTGTGCTTTGACAACAGATAGCTTTGATGCTACCAACTGTGTTATTGTCAATGAAGCACCAGATTGTGATGATGGAGATGACACAACAGCTGATTCATTTGATGCTGCTAACTGTGTTTGTGTCAATGATGGTGGTGGAATTATTGTAGGTTGTACCGATCCTTGTGCGACCAATTACGATATGACTGCCAACCAAGATGATGGTTCTTGTACCTATCCAAGTTGTGACGATGGCTGTGATTTGACCACTGATACATACAATACTGTAACTTGTGAGTGTGAATACACAGAACCAGATGTAGACGATGGCTGTGATTTGACCACTGATTCATTTGATGCAGACAATTGTGTTATTGTCAATGAAGCTCCAAATCCAGACGATGGTTGTGCTTTGACAACAGATAGCTTTGATGCCGCCAACTGTGTCATTGTCAATGAAGCTCCTGACTGTGATGATGATAACTCCAATACTATTGACATTTTTGATGCGGCTGATTGTGAATGTGAATATCAAGGAGGAAACATCGAAGGTTGTATAGATGAAATGGCTTGTAACTACAACCCTGATGCCAATACAGATGATGGAAGCTGTGAATATGCTCCTGACTTTGAAGGTTGCGAGTGTGGTGACTTTGCGGGTTGTACCGATCCATTGGCACAGAATTTCGATCCAGTAGCTACTTGTGACGATGCTTCTTGCGAATACAAGCCAGAATGTACATTGGAAGCAAGTGAAGAAGTAATCTGTAATCCTTCTGGTACTTTGTACCAAGTATTGTTGGTTATGACTGGCGATTTCTCAGGTGAAGGTTACTTAGTGGTCAACAACCTAACAGGCGAAGCAACAACGGTTACTGATCCATTCTTTACAACGGAATCTTTTGAAGTAGGTACAGGCTATTCTTACTCTGTATTCTTAGGAGATGACGCTGATTGTGGATTAATTTTCTCTACTGCAGTAGTAAGTTGTATTGTAACAGCAATCGACTTAGTAGACTTTGATGGAACAGTCAAGGAAGAAGGCAACTTATTGTCTTGGTCAACTGCTTCTGAATACAACTCTGCTTATTTCATCTTAGAGCGTTCTACCAATGGTCGCCTATTCGAACCTATTCAAGAAATTACTGCGGCTGGCAACAGCAATGTCTTCAATAATTACCAATTCTTGGACAAAACGGCTGAGTCAGGTACCAACTACTACCGCTTGGTCGAAGTAGACAAAGATGGCAAGCAAACAATCGTTTCTGATGTAGTGACACTCAACAGAGCAAGCTCATTGGAAATCACAGAGGTTTCGCCAATTCCAGCCAACGACCAATTGAACATCGCTTTTGTGACCGCTCAAGAAGGTCAGGTAGAATTGAGCATCTTTGACATCACAGGTAAATTGATCGAAAACCAACAAGTACAAGTAGCATTGGGCAACAACCAAATCACTTTGAATGTTGCCAATTACGCTATCGGTACTTATTTCCTTCAAATGACCGATGGCAAAAACGAATTGACTACTAGATTTATCAAAAATTAAATCTAAGTAAATACCGAAAACACAACCTAACAGCTTTCACAAGCTGTTAGGTTTTTTTATTTAAAAGACCCCATTCGGTTTTTTTATTTAAAAAAACACCTCCTGACACAAACGGTAAGTATTCGCATGTGCCTCAACAATGGTTGCCAAACTTTCCGAATAACCACCACCCATACTTGCCACCACAGGAATGGCATCTCGTTTACAAGCCTCCAACACAATACGATCTCGCTCCTTACAACCATTGAGACTCATACCCAAACGGCCCAATTTATCCGTTGCCAAAACATCCACACCTGACTGAAAAAAAACAAAGTCAGGCTCAATGGCGTCCAACAAAACACCTAAGTTTTCTCTTAGCAATTTCAAATACAAATCATCCTCTGTCCCATCGGGCAAACCAATGTCCAAATCAGACTGTTCTTTGTGCATTGGATAATTGTTCGCCCCATGCATACTAAAGGTAAATACCCGTTTATCGTTCCGAAAAATTTCCGCCGTACCATTGCCTTGATGTACATCCAAGTCCACCACCAAAATCTGATCCACCAATTCTTTTTCCAGCAAATAATTTGCCGCAATCGCAATATCATTCAACAAACAAAAACCCTCTCCACGATCCGTAAAGGCGTGATGAGTCCCACCAGCAATATTACAAGCGCAACCAAAATCAAGCGCATATTTAGCACATTCTAAGGTTCCATTGGCAATCACAATTTCACGCTCCACCAATGCTGCCGACAAAGGAAAACCCGTTCGACGAATCTCAGCCCTCGTCAAATCCAATGCCTTCAATTTATCCCAATAAGACTGCTGATGTGTATTCACAATATACCGCTCATCAAGCGGCTCAGGCGTAAAAAAGGCATCCTTGCCAACCGTTCCCTCATACAACAACTGCTCAGGCAACAAAGCATACTTCGCCATCGGGAAACGGTGTTTCACAGGCAGAGGATGTTCATAAATCGGTGACCAAGCTATCTTTAACATATTCTTTTTTATAGATTTACGCATTAAAAATTAATATGACATTTCTGATTGCAATGTGTATAGTAGAAATGTCATATTTTTCTTTATTAATTTGTTTTGTATATCCCTATCTTTGGAAGGAACGCTCATCTTTCAAGCGATGGCGACTCCCCGCTATCCATTCCTATGGCAGCATTGGGAAATATTTCAATCCCACCGCCACGCCAGTACAAACCTTACATGCAAAGTCTCCTACCTACAATGTCTGTATGTGCTGCCATATCCATTACTATCGGGCTTAGGCATCGTTTCTATTTGCCCCCTGTCGGTTCTTTTATCCATCCGCTACGCTACACCTTACGACTTTTTATAAGAAAGAAAATATTGGAAAATAAAAATGTGTCGCTCCAATATAGAAACGACACATTAAAAATGGAATAAAACAATTCCAATTTGTATGTAAGGACTTATCTAGCTATCGTCAAACGTTCTACTATTTTTACTTGACCATCTAATACCAATTGGTACATATAAACACCATTGGGCAATTCGTCCAAATTGTATTTAATTTGATGTTGACCAGCATTCATTTCTTGAGTCTGTGGCAATTCTGTCAACAATTGACCTGTTAAATTGTATACCTGAATGCTCACCGATTCCCAAGAATGCTCCAGCTCAATATTGAACAATACTTCGTCTTTGGCTGGGTTGGGCACAACACTGATTTGATTTCGAGTATTCAATTGAGTGCTACTTGTTAAAGTATGTTTCAACTCACCAATACTCAAGGCATCCTTCTCAAAATAGGCAGGTCCTTCAGAAAATTCAACATCTAAAATGTGTTCTTCTTGTGCAAGTTTGTTCCAAACCTTAAAGACAAAAGGTGCGCCATCAGCAATACCATCAATGCCATTTTCTGTAGGATCGTCCCCATAAACCATCAAACCAATATGCCCACCTTGGTAAACCATAGAACCAATCAGCAAACCATTAGGATCAAATACACCCACTTCATCACCATAGTTGACAACACCAATTTGCGGTTCCATAATCACCACAATTGAGTTGTTAGGGTGAGGCATAGTTGCTCTTACAAAATGCGTTGGATTGATAGGTGTTATTTCATCTTCTGGTGCTGGACGGAAAGCATGGGAAGGATTGTATTGTAGGGTATTGTTATTGGTCATTTTGACCTGATAACCTCTAGTCAAACTCATAAGTAAATTTTGGTTCAAGCCCAAAGAAGGAATGTAAAAACCTGCTAAATCTTTTACTTGTATAACATCATTGTCTATCAAAGCAAATACATCTTCGGGCATAGCATCACCTTGTAACCAATAAGCAATGAGGTTCCAACCTGCATTCAATGGAATGACATCTGTGTTTACATCAACCTCTTGATTTCCATTGATGATTAATGTTGTAGGAATAGTCGATTTGACTTGATAACCTCCTTCTATAATCCAACCATTGTGAACCCCTCCAATATCAAAAGTATTTGTTCCTAGAGCGGGGATGTAAAAATGGGTCAAGTTTTTAACTTGAATGATGTTACTTTCAATGTCTCTAAAGATGGCAGGAATACTGTCATTTTCAGGGATACAGTAGGAGGAAATCATATCCCAACCTTGAGCCAAAGGTATTTCTAATTCACAAGAGAGACAGGAAATATACTCACAATTGCCAGCCTCACATCCTGCACCAGGATCAAAGTTACAAGCTGCTGGATCGGTACAGCCAGCATAAGTACAGCTTCCATTAGAACAAGTGGCACCTGGATCGAAATTACAAGCCGTATCATCAGTACAACCAAAAATGCAATTGCTCTGATTCATACACATACAATTGTTAAAATCAAAAAAGTCATCTGTATCGGGATCACCATCATCACAAGAGGGTGGAACATTTTCTATAGAGCAGTTGGAGGCATCAAAAGAATCTGTTGTAAGGGCACAACCATCATCCACATTGGGTGGAGCATTGACAATAAGACAATTGACTGCATCAAAAGAATCTGTTGTCAATGGACAAGCATCATCCACACTGGGTGGGGTATTGATAACAACACAATTAACTGGGTCAAAAGAATCTGTAGTCAAGGCACATCCATCATCAATATTAGGAGTATTGATGATGGCACAATTAGTCACATCAAAACTATCTGTTGTGAGTGGGCATCCATCATCCACATTTGGTGGTGTGTTAACTATAACACAATTGGCAGCATCAAAAGAATCTGTAGTCAAGGCACATCCGTCATCCACATTAGGGGGAGTATTGATACACTCACAACTATTAGTGTTATAACTATCTGTTGTCAACGGACAGCCATCATCGCAATTAGGATAGGTACAACTTCCATCATCCGTATTTGCAGTCGGATCAAAATTCAAGGCACAAGGATCAGTACAACCCATCACAACATTGGTGCTGTTCACACATTGACAATTGACAAAGTCAAAACTATCAATGGTATTTGCATTGCCATCGTCACACGAAGGCGGCGTATTGGAAATACTACAACTGACCTGATCAAAAGAGTCTGTTGTCAATGGACATCCATCATCCACATTGGGAGGATCATTAATGATAGTACAACTGGCTATATCAAAAGAATCGCCTGTAAGTGAACAGCCATCATCTACATTAGGTGG
>JAHDIA010000390.1 GCA_020631035.1 Chitinophagales bacterium
AAGCATTTATATCTAAAGCATTGTCAAAAGATCCAATTAAAATGGTTGAAGCTTGGTAGACCAAAGAATGAACACGATACGTTCCCACTGCAATATTGTCAAATACTGGTGTAGTATTGTAAGCCACTATTTCCAATCCTGTTCCTTGGGTCAATACAAAGATTTCGTTGTAGCCCAATGGCACAGTTCCAGCTTCTGAAACAAATGCTGTAATGGGTTCATTGCTACAAACCGTTGCATTTGCAGCAATCAAATCAGAACTACTTACTTGACAAGTAGGTGGTTCCACTGTACAATCAATGACTGTAAAACTGGCTCCATTCAATTGTATTGCTGCACAAATATTGCCTTCTGCTATTGCCTCAAATATTTCATTTATTGTTTGAATGTTATTCAATGATAGTTCTTGAGAATTGTAGACCAAATGATAAGCAGTGTATGTTCCCAATTCACTCACATTAAAGCTGGCTTGTTGGGCTGTATTGATGATGTCACCACTGGCATTGGTCAACAAATATGCTTCCGCAAAACCATTTGGAATGACTGCATCATTGAAAGTATTGAGCACTACTGTTTCGTTTGGACAAACTGTAGGAGGTGCAGTCAATGTATATGCTTCGACTCCACAACATTGTCCAACAATAAATTCAGCTGGTGTTTGAGTCAATGCACCGCAAATATCTCCTCCACCTTGAATCAAGGCAGTATTGATTGCTCCAATGGTAGTCAAGCTATTTGGGTTGAGCGTGCTTGGATCATAAACCAATCCATACAATTCGTAACTACCTACTGTAAAGCTACCATAATTGAGATCGGGATTCATTCCCAAAATCACATTATTGCTTACATCTACTAAAATATAAGTAACATTGTATCCCACTGGAATCACTTGTGACTGTGAAGCCGATGCTTGAATCGTTTCTCCTTCACAAATAAAGTTGTCAATCAATTGAATATTTCCAGCGACTGCTTCACAAATAGTAGGATTACAATTACCAATACTTACTTCATAGGTATTGGTATAACAATTATTTTCTTGGTCTTCGCCTGTTACTGAAATGAAATCATATCCATTGACTTCCATTCCGTCTACAGGACTATAAGTAATACATCCGTTGTTTTCTACAGTAATATTGGCACTGAATAAACTTGCAGCCTCAGTGATATTGATGTTTGCGTTGCCACAAAACTCAGGGCAAAGTTCAATGCTTTGTCCTAATTCAATACAGAAAGATTCCAATTGACAAGTGAATGTCTGTTCACATCCTGTCTGGCACTCTTCTACTGTTACACTTGGTCCATCGACCAATAAGGCTCCACACAAATCACCTCCACCTTGAATCAACAAGGCATTTATATCTAAAGCATTGCCAAAAGAACCAATTAAGATGGTTGAAGCTTGGTAAACCAAAGAATGTATTTGGTAAGTGCCCAAAGCAACATTTTCAAATACTGGTGTAGTATTGTAAGCCACTATTTCTAAGCCTGCTCCTTGTGTCAATAAAAAGATTTCATTATAGCCCAATGGCACAGTTCCAGCTTCTGAAACAAAAGCAGTAATGGGTTCATTGCTACAAACTGTTTCATTCGCAGCAATCAAGTCAGAACTACTTACTTGACAGCTCGGTGGTTGAACCGTACAGTCTGTTACGGTATACTCTCCTCCACTTAATTGTAAAGAAGCACATACATCATCGCCACTAGATAATAAGAAATCGCTGATGTCGCTGATGTTTTGTAAGTTGCTTGTATTTAGGGTAGTTGGATCATATACAAAGTGGTAAACCAACAATGTACCCACTTGATCCGCAACAAAGTCCGGATTGTCTCCAATTTCCAAAATATCGCCTTGTGCATCTGTAAGAATATAAGCCTCAGAGAAACCATCGGGTACAATCGGATCTATGAACAAAGTTGATTGCATTGTTTCACCCAAACAAATATCGGGATTGCTTGGCACCAATGTACAAGCTTGAGCAATGCAACAAGTACCTACTGTAAATGCCAGAGGGTTGTCTGACAAATCAGCACAAATACTAGCATCTAAAATGACCAAATTTAAATCTCCAATACTTGTCATATTGTCAATTGACACAATTGCTGCATCGTATACAAAAGTATATATAAGATATTCACCCAAAGTCAAATTATTAAATATAGGATAGTCTGAAACATCTACAATTTGATCATTTTGGGTATTGACCAATAGATAGCTTGTTGTAAATCCTGGTGGAATGAGTTGAATAGCAGTGACTATTGCACTAATACTCTCACCTTCACACACAAAATCATTGAGGGTAGACAAGTCACCAGAATCAATGACACAAGCAGGTGGTACAGGATTACAATTTTCACTATTGGTGATCTCAAAAGTATAAATGTAGCACTGACCGTTGGCGTCCTGAGCTGTCACTGAAACAAAATCGTAACCAGCAGATACAAAACTAAAATCAGGTGTAAAAGATATACATCCATTGTTTTGAATTGATACTACATTGTCAAATACAGAAGACACTCCAATAATGTCCACTGTTCCTACAGCACAAAAAGCAGGACACAACTCAATGGCAGTTCCTTCGTCCACACATACTGGCTCTGCTCCACAATTGATTGTCTGTTCACAAACTGTCTGACAATTTTCTACTGTAAAGCTAGGACCATCAACTGCCAAGGCACCACACAAATCACCACCTCCTTGTATGAGGGACGCATTTAACTCTAGCCCCGTTGTATAAGAACTAAGATTAACCGTCAAAGGATCAATGATTAAAGAATGTATTGTATAAGTTCCTTCTGAAATATTGGTAAACACAGGTGTTGTACCAAATCCAATTATATCCAAATTAGCACCTTGAGTTAGAACAAAAATTTCAGAAAAGCCTGTTGGTATACTTGCTTCATTCTCCACAAATGCAATAATGGCATCCCCTTCACATAAAGATTCATTATTGGAAATCAAATCTGAAGGCACAGCCGTACAAGTCTCAGGTCCACAGTTGCCATAATCTATATTATAAGTAAAGGAATAGCACTGATTTGCTGCATTGCTTGCACCAATACTCAATACATCTATTTCTCCTTCCAAACTTGTAGGATTGCTTGTATATTCTAGACATCCATTGTCTAATAAGAAAATTCCTGCTTGAGCGGAAGACACAACTGAATAGATGTCGAAATTCGCTTCCCCACAAAAATCAGGACATAGCTGAATGGTTTCTCCCAATTCTATACAAAATGTTTCTTCCCCACAATCTAGAAACTCTTGACATTCAGACGAAGTTGCTGGTTTGACACTAATGGTTGCAGCATCAATATTGTCAGATAAATCTATATCAAATTGATCTGAACCAGCAATCTGTGCAATGTTAGAGATGTTTCCAATCAATCCATCTACCAAAACAGTCAAAACAATAGAAGCAGATTCACCAGCATCCAATTGTTCAACTGTCCAAGATTCTGTAAGTGGGTCATAGACATTAGCAGGCTCTACACTTATGTAATTGAGTCCTGTTGGCAATGGATCTTCTACAACTAAACCAGTTGCCTCTACATCACCTATATTGGATACCGTGATGGTATACTCTATGGTATCCCCTTCAGTTACATCTGTTTCACTAACCGATTTATCCAAGGCTAGTTCTACTACTTCCAAAGGTTCAAATCCAAATTTAATGTCTCCTATATTTTCTCCTGTATCTAAACTTACTTCTTGAGAAGAAGCAGTCGTAATTTCTGTATTTTCAGGACCTGCTCCAACGACGACTGTATAATCGCCTTGTGGCAAATCACCAAAGAAGTAATTTCCGTTTTCATCTGTGGTGGCAATTTCAATGACATTGCCATTGGCATCATATAAATAGACTGTTACACCTTCAATACCCAATTCATCCGCTCCCATTATTCCATCTCCATTGGCATCTAAATAAACCATACCTGAAATACTGCCCAATATGATGTTTTCGTGATAACAGAAATTGATATTTCCGATATTTTCTCCTGCTTCCAAAATAATGGCATAAGTAGACAAACCATTTAGGACATATCCTATGGGGCCGTCTCCCACTACTACTGAATACAAACCAGCAGGTAAATCAGGGAATTCATAGTAGCCATCGGCATCGGTATAAACAACAATTTTAAATCCATCTGGACCATATAGCGTCACCTCTATACCTTCCAATGGAATGTCTGTATTTTCATAGTCACAGTTGTTATCTTGATCGGCAAAAACATAACCAGAAATCCCTCCCAATTGAACAGGTGTTGGTGGCAAGAAACCAAAAGGTGTCACTTCATAACAAATACCATCACTAACATTCATATCGTGTGAATCTGGTGTACTCAATACAGTATCTTGTGGTCCATCTCCCACAACAACAGTATAGTCTCCTGGGGGCAAATCCCCAAATTCGTAATTGCCATCTGCATCGGTTTGTTGAGTGCTGACAATATTGCCAAAAGCATCATATAAAAAGACAGTGATATTGGCAAGCCCTAGTTCAAAAGCCTCATATATACCATTTCCGTTTACATCTTCAAAAACAGTACCTTTAATTATATTTAGAGCTTCAGACTCCATAAAACAGAAGTTACCATTTTCATATACCTCTCCACCTTCAACAGCAATGGTCAAAGTAGAAATAGAAGCCAACATATATCCTGCTGCCTCTCCACTTAATATAACTGTATATAAACCATCGGGTAAATTGGTAAATTCATAGTAACCGTTGGCATCTGTATAAGTCACCAATTTAAAGCCATCGGCTCCATATAAGGTAACTTCTATCCCTTCTAAGATAGGTTCTGCCAATTGGTAAGTACAATTATTGTTGACATCTATAAAAGTATAACCACTAATTACATTTTCTATATTAATACTTTCTTCATCTTCTTCCACTATAATTACATCATAAGCAAAAGGCAATACATAGCATTCTCCTGCACTCAATGTAATTTCCAGAGTCGCTTCGGCAGGACTTAAAATATAATATTCCGTAAAAGTTGAATCATTACCAGGTATCGCTATATTATTTTCGGTTTCTACTGTATAAGTACCAGGAGTTAAATCTGCAAACTCATAGTTGCCATCAGCATCTGCAATTTGAACACTGACAATATTGCCAAACTCATCATATAAATAGACCATTATACCTGCCAACAAGTCTTCATTTGTATCTATGGTGTCATTTCCATTTTCATCGTACCATGTTGTTCCTTTAATGATACCTAGTTCCGAAGATTCTACAAAACAGAAATGAGCTGTATTGTACAACTCTCCATTTTCAACAGAAACTGCCAGATTGGTCAGACCTCCAGGCAAGTACCCAATTACTTCAGCTGTTAAGACAACAGAGTATAATCCACTAAGCAAATTGGTAAACTCATAATACCCATCAGCATTAGTATAGGTAACTTCTTTAAAACCATCGGCTCCAAACAAGGTCACTTCTACTCCTTCCAAAATAGGTTCTGCCAACTGATAAGTACAATTGTTATTGACATCTACAAAGGTATAACCACTAATGCTTGTAAGCTCAACAGGAACTGGCCCTTCATTGTCTTCAACAGTTACTGTAAGAGCATATCCAAAAGGATTCACCACAAAGCATTCGTCTGCTCCAAGAACAAACTCCTGTGGATTATTATTAGTGGTTAATTCACTAAAAACACTATAAGCTGGGTCGTTTAATGGAATATAAGAAAGTTCTGATTCAACTGTATAGTTACCTGGTGGCAAATCAGTAAATTCAAAATTCCCTGAACCATCTACAGTATATACATTTACAACATTGCCAAAATCGTCATATACATAAACAGTCGCAGTAATAAAATAGGGAGTAAAGGTCAATTCTGTTGAATCTTGAATACCATTTTGATCTGAGTCTAAAAAGACTTGCCCTTTTATGATGCCCAAAGCATTTTCTTCTTGCAAACAAAAATCAGCCCCCTCATAATATTCTCCATCTCCCAATGTAATGCTGTAAGAATTGCCATTAGTAGAAATAAAACCATTTAATTCTCCTGAAATACTCAAGGCATACAGTCCTTGAATCAAGTTATCAAATTCATAA
>JAHDIA010000391.1:0-3436 GCA_020631035.1 Chitinophagales bacterium
AAAATAAGATTGCAAAGCAATCAAACAAGCCTTTACATAATCTCCAACTGTATCAAACAATGGCAACAAATAAGATGGACCTTCGTGTTCAAAATGATACACTTGATGACTGTCTTTATGAAAACAAAAAAGATTGCCACTACCCAAGCCATCACCAAACACAAACAATTGATTCAACAAAGCTTTTTCCTTTTCAGAAAAATTGGGGGCATAACCATCTGCCCAAGTTTTATTTAACAATTCAATTTTATCAAAATCACGCAATTCTTCTTCTATATTAGCAACTCCAAAACGAAGATAAAATAAGCGCAAATCTTGTGGTAACTCAGTACCCAATTTTTCTTCTAATGTTTCTATCTCTTCAATGGTCTTGGGCGAAGGCAATTCTTCTCCAAACTCAAAAGTCAATGCTGTTAGTAAGTTTTTGGTGTTTGTTTCCCATTCAGCATCTCCAATTTTTTCAAATGGAACAATAATGTCTGATTTTGATTGTATTTCAAACATTATTCAAATTGACATTGTTTCAACAAAAAATCACTGGTATGCATCACTTTTAAAGATTGTTGGTTGCGTTTGAGGTACTTTTCAAAGTATTTAATGCCCACCACATCTGAATCAATGAAGCAATGACCATTGTAATCCAATTGGATTTTTTGGGCAAAACCAGCCAAAATACGATCTGTCAATTTGGGCCAAAACAAGCTTTGTAAACTATTGGCAGGCAATAAATCATAATCATTTATAGATTCAAAAGCCACTTCTTCAAAATCTTTGAACAAACTATGTAATGATTGACTGCTTGTTTTGCGACAAGCATTGTGGGTATAGGAGCAAAAAACACTCTTGCCATCCATCATCAAGCCTATGGGTTTGCGTTTGAGTATCTTGACAATAAAGTCTGTCAGTTCAAACAAGTTTTTCTGAATGCTTTGAACACGGGTCAAGACCACAGGTGACCAGTCATACTGCGCAAGATTGTCTTGAATGTACTGTGTACATGCACTATCGGGACACACCAAATACTCTTGATGAAAGTGGTTATTGATGAGTTTTTGAGCCACCCCATTTGCCATTTTACTTAAACCAAATTCATTGATCCAATTGCCACAACATGTCTGGTCTTCATTGTACAAGACCTCACAGCCCAAAGATTTGAGCAAGCGAGCGGTATTGATGCCAATTTCGGGATAAAAAAGGTCAACGCTACATGGAATGAATAAATGGACTTTCATATTTAGTTTTACAACAGTTTTTCGATGGCTCTTTTTACTTTAGAAGCACTTGGCGAGGTCAAAGTTAAAAAGTAATCTATAACTTCTCCCTCTTTATTGACAAGGTATTTGTGAAAATTCCATTTTGGCGAGCTATTGACCCGACCATTCGCCTTTTTGCTAGATAAAAACTGATACAATTCAGAGGCATTTTTGCCTTTGACATGCATTTTCTCAAACATAGGAAAGCTTACACCATAGTTGACTTGGCAAAATTCTTGAATCGCATCTCCTTCAAGGGGCTCTTGTCCACCAAAATCGTTGGAAGGAATGCCCAAAACAGAGAAGCCTTTGTCTTTGTAGTCATTGTGGAGGTTTTCCATTGCTTCCAATTGAGGGGTAAACCCACACTTAGACGCTGTATTGACAATGAGTAAGACCTTGCCTTCAAAGTCTTTGAGTGATACCGCCTCGCCTTTGAGGTTGTTGATGGTAAATTGATGGATACTTTTGTTCATATTTTAATGTGTTTTCTACTTTATATTTGACTTTATTAGGCAATAAGCTTAATTTGTGTTGTTGGTTTTGCTGTGTAAAGTGGAAAAAATAAGATGGACCGAAATTTGAAGCAGAGATTTTTCAAGATTTAAGGAAAAAAGCACAGTCCTAGCAGAGCTAAGGCGAGCATTTTTGACGAGGAATCTTGGAAAATATCAAGTCAAATGGTTCAGTTTGTTTATTTCACTTTACTAAACTAATGCCTAAAGGACAAAGTCAAAAGCTTTAATTGATTAATTTGACATAAATTCAAAGAATGAAACAAAATCTGCTCTTATTGGTTCTTTTTGTTATGTTTTTTTTAACAGCTTGTACCGCCCAAACAAGGGTCAAAAATCCTTCTTATGCCCTAATGTTGAAAACAATGTTGACACATTCGGTTCCAGAAGTAAGTATTGAGGAAGCGGAAGAAATGGACAATGTGATATTATTGGATGCAAGAGAAAAGGACGAATATGAGGTCAGCCATCTAGAAGGAGCTACTTGGATAGGATATGACGATTTTGACAAGGAAAGAGTAGCCGAAATTCCCAAAGATGCCAGGGTACTGGTATATTGTTCCATTGGGTACAGAAGCGAAAAAATCAGCGAACAATTGGTCGAAATGGGATTTGAAGATGTATCCAATTTGTATGGAGGTATTTTTGAATGGAGCAATAGCGGCAAAGAGGTCGTTGATGAAAATGGGGAACCTACCAAAAAAGTACACGCATTCGATAAGGTATGGGGTGTTTGGTTGGATATTCCCAAAGAAAATAAAGTATATTTGCGAAAATGATGCCCATAATAAATTATCCCCGTGCCACGTAGCGACGCACGGCCGTGCGTCTGTCCGAAACGGGCGTAAATCCAAAACGGGCGTAAATCCAAAACGGGCGAATAAAAATATGTAAGGGCATCCCTTGTGGGTGCCCCAACCGAAAACAGATGAATGAACACAGGTAGGGGCAAACCTATGTGTTTGCCCGAACCGAAAATGGGCGAAAGCCCGAAGCGGATGGAAAAAAGAAAAAACGAAGAACCCAAAGAACCGATGCCTACGCCCGATAGTAGCGAATATGGTGGCATTCCGTAGAGACGTTGCACGCAACGTCTGTGCATCCCCACCACACAGCGTAATGGAGATGCGAAATTTTTCCCCGCCACCATAGCAGCGGATAGCGGGGACACATGAAGGTTTGAAAAATCAGCGTTCCGTTCAAATAAAAAAGAGCAATATCAATCAAATGAACAACAGACAGTTTTTATATATATTTTTGATGCTATGTTTGGCAATTCCCAATGCCTTACAAGCACAAAAAAAAGAAGGACACGAAATAAAAGTCAAAGTCAAAGGATTTGAAGAAGGTTGGCTCAAATTGGGGTACCACCAAGGAGCCAAACAATACATTCAAGATTCGACTCAAGTAGATGACAAAGGCTGGGCGACTTTTGCAGGAGAAGAAGCACTCAAAGGAGGCATCTATTTTGTGGTTGTACCCGACAAAGGCTATTTTGAAATGCTGGTTGACGAGCAACACTTTAGCGTAGAAACCGAAGTAGACAAATTTGCCGAAGCAACCCAGTTCAAAAACTCCAAAGAAAACGAGATTTTTTACGAATACATCGGATATATTTCGGGACAGAAGCGCAAATCCAACGAATTAAAAAAACAAAAACCGGATAAA
>JAHDIA010000391.1:3446-6029 GCA_020631035.1 Chitinophagales bacterium
AAACAAAAAGAGGCAGCCACAGAAGAAGAAAAAAAGGAAATAGATGAAAAACTGAAGGGGTTAGACAAAGAAGTCAAAGCATTTCAGGGTGAGTTTGCGAAGAAACACAAAAACAGCTTTTACGCCAAATACCTCCAAGCGATGGCAGATCCAGAAGTCCCAGAACCACCCAAAGACGAAAACGGGAAAATAGATTCGAGTTTCCAATTCAAATACTACAAAGAACACTTTTTTGACAAGGTAGATTTTGGTGACAAACGCTTTGTCCGTAGCCCATTGTTTCACCAAAAAGTCGAACAATACATAGAAAAACTCACTGTCCCACATCCCGATTCGATTGGTCGCTCCATTGACGTGATAATGAGCAAAGCTGAACAAAATGAAGAGCTAAACCAATACTTGACGGCTCATTTTTTGAATAAGTATGCCAAATCCAAAATTATGGGAATGGATGCAGTTTATGTATATATGGTGGACAATTACTACTCCAAAGGCAAGGCAGAATGGGTGGACTCGGTACAATTGTTCAAAATCCGAGACAGAGCCGATATGATGCGTCCCAATTTAATCGGTAAAAAAGCGCCCAATTTTAGATTGAAAGATGCCGATGGAAATTACCACGTTTTGTACAATCAAAAATCGCCTTATGTGGTCTTGTATTTTTGGGACCCCGATTGTGGGCATTGCAAAAAATCAACTCCTAAAGTATATGAATTCTACCAAAATTACAAAGCCAAAGGAGTGGAGGTTATTGCCATTTCGACCGAACATGAAGAAGACAAATGGCGCAAGTATTTAGAAGAAAACGAATTGGGTTGGCTCAATTTAAGAGACTTTCAATACAGAAGCAATTTTAGACGAGACTATGATTTGAGTGGAACACCAAGGATTTTTATTCTAGACAAAGACAAAACCATCATTGGCAAGCGTTTGGGAGCCGATCAATTGCCCAACTTTATGGACCGAATCATCAAAAGAGACGAAGCCCAAAAGGACAAAGCAGCAACAGAGGAAAAGGAGAAAGGGAAAACTGAACAAAAGATAGATAAGTCCAAAACAGTTACCCAACCCAAATCTAACAGTCCTAGCAAAGTAAAGAAAAGCAGCAAAACACAGAAAAAGTAGGTTCAAAATAAATCAAACTCAAGCATTGACAGCACAAAGAAAGCGGGAAAGTAGTACAAGGTATCAGTACATTTATCATCCCATCAATATCCAAGCATTTAAGCAGAAATTACTAGCTTGGGCGGCGGGTTTTGAATACGCTTGTTTGTTGGATAGCAACGAAGACACACAAGATGCCTATACCCGTTTTGACTTTTTGTTGGGAGCGGGAGCCAAACAAATTTTAGTGTGCAATACAGGAACTGCTTTTGATAATTTACAAGCCTTTCAATCACATACTCAAGATTGGCTGTTTGGCTATTTATCCTATGAATTAAAAAATGAGGTGGAGGACTTGAGTTCATTGAACCCAGCAAGCGTAAACTTGCCACATTTGTGTTTTTTTCAGGCAGAGTGGGTGGTCTATGCGAAGGGACATTTGGTCTACATTGAAACTTTAGAAGAAGTCAATATTGAAGAATGGATTGCCTGGCTCAATACATTGGACATAGACTCAAGCAACTACCAACTTCCACAAGTTAAGATTCAAAATCGGATAGACAAAGCGACCTATTTATCGACTGTCAATGACATCAAAAATGAAATAGCGCAGGGGGAAATTTATGAGATGAATTTTTGCCAAGAATTCTTTGTCGAAAATTTTGTATGTGAGCCTCTTGCCTTGTTTCAAAAACTAAATAATTATTCCTCTGCTCCTTTTGCGGCATTTTTCAAAATGCCACAAAAATATTTGCTTTGTGCCAGCCCCGAACGCTTTTTGAAAAAAGAAGGACGTCAATTGATTTCACAACCCATTAAAGGAACGACCAAAAGAGGGCAAACCGAATTGGAAGATGAAGTTTTAAAAGAGAACTTAAAGAACAGCCCAAAAGAACGAGCCGAAAACATTATGATTGTCGATTTGGTCCGCAACGATTTGACCCGTAGCAGTCGGTATGGCAGCATTAAAGTGGAAGAATTGTGTAAGGTATATTCATTCAAACACGTCCACCATCTAATTTCGACCATTACGTCTAAGCTCAAACCCGAACAAATATGGACCGATGCCATCCGCCATGCATTTCCAATGGGATCTATGACAGGCTGTCCCAAAATCCGCTCAATGGAATTGATTGACCAATACGAAAGTGTACAGCGAGGACTCTACTCTGGAGCATTGGGCTATATTGATCCCCAAGGAGACTTTGATTTTAATGTAGTCATCCGAAGTATGTTGTACGACCAAGCCAACCAATACCTTTCTATGCAGATAGGAGGAGCCATTACCTACGACTCTGAACCAGAACAAGAATACGAAGAGTGCCTAATCAAAGCCAAAGGGATGATAGATGTTTTAATGGGTGGAGCGTGAACAAGTCTAATAAATATGTGTGTCCAAAATATCTTGCAAAGCATTGAGTTCTTTGTATTCTAATTTTGCATTTATATGTCTTCTGTGTGTGATTAAATTGGACAAAA
>JAHDIA010000392.1:0-4220 GCA_020631035.1 Chitinophagales bacterium
AAATAAAGGTAAGTCAGATTCTTGAGTTCCTTAATGGGTTCAATGTTTATAATTTGGTTGTTCGATAAATAAAGGTAAGTCAGATTCTTGAGTTCCTTAATGGGTTCAATGTTTATAATTTGGTTGCTTCTCAAATCTAAACGTTTTAGATTTGGGAGTTTGCTTACTAGGTTTAGGTCTTTTTCACTCAAAGCTTTATTGGCATCCAAATGTACCATATTGCCCAAGTCTTGTAATCTTTCAAGATGCGCTATTCTATCATTGTTCTTCTTTCGGATTTTTACCCATCTTGCTTGAGTGGATATTTCTTTGGGAATACGGTCCTCAATTTCGAGATACAACAAAGCCCCCCCCCAACTTTTAAGCAAATCCCTAGTGGGGTTTTTATGAGGTTCATCTCTGTGGTCATGAAAAGTGTTTTTAATAAACAACTCATCCAAAGTCTCCATTCTCTGTTTTGTATCAAAACTCTCCCCTATGTATTCATTGGTCAGTACCTTGGCAGCAGCAAGATGGAGTGCTTGGGGTATACTACACTCATTGCCATTCCAAGCAAACAGCTTTTTAAACGCCAACAAACAATCCCTTTTGTTGTTTTGGGTAGGCGTACGAAAACCCTCAAAAAAGAGGACAATGCTTTCTTGCCAGCCTTCTTGTTTGGCATAGGAACGCATAGTGTCCCAATAAGCTTCTTTCTCGCTATCCTCCCCATATTTGAGGACTTCTTCAAATTGGTTTCTCAAGGCTTCGGCAGCAAAAAACTCTTGGTAGGAGAGGTGTAAAAAGCCAAAGCTGTTTTGGGTTTTGGGAATCAGTATTTCTGCCCGTTTTTTTAGGCTTTCAAAAAAGGCTTGTACCCTTGTAGGATTGTGTTCGGGATTCCCAAAATCAGCGGCATTTAAGGTGTCTACAAATAGCTGTTCGGCTTGGTCTTGGGCAATGGTCAAGTTTTGGCTATTGTTGGCTTCAGCTCTTTGCTTTTGTAGCTCCAATGCCAAAGCCCCCATACATTTCATTTGTTCTGCCAAGTCCAATTGTCGGTCAATCGGAATTTTCCGCTTTTGGTTGATGTCCTTTAAATAGGCTTTGGCAATGGTACGGTAGAGCGTAATCCGCCCATCGGGAAAGTGTTGGTTCACTCGGTAGTACAAACCAATCATTGTCAGCAAAAGGGGAATACGTGCCAAGTGGGTGATTTGGGTATTGGCGTGGAGGGAACGTAAAAAGCCTTCTTGGTAGACTTGGCGTTGGGCAGTTCTAGGCTCAATTGCCTCAAACCAGAGTTGGGCAAAGCGGCTTATTTGTTCATTGTCAAAGGGAGCGAGATAGCATTCGTTTATACGTTTTTTGGGTACTTTGGGGGAGGCATAGTCTAGTGTGCCTTCTTCTAATTTGTCTTCTTGTAAGGATTGGTCAAGGGCTTGTTTGTTTTTAAATTCTCGTAGGCGTTTTTCCCATATCTTTTGTTGGTGTGGCGTACCAGAACGGCTTTTATCTCCTAGTCGTTCGGCTTGCCTATGCTCATCAAATTTGTAGTAATCATCTCCCCAAAACTCCACCTGATTAAAGCCCACCAAACGGCTGGTAATCCACCAATGGCAGCGAGGATAACTGTCCATTGTTTTAGCAACAATTTGGGAAAGCAATATCCGCTGTTCCTTTACATTTATCTCGTCCAAACCATCCAACATCACAAAGGCTTGTCCTGTCTCAAATAGTTTGTCAAACAGTTTTCTATCTACCTCAATATCCCCAAAGCGAGGGTGGGCAAAAAAGGCATCCAAAATGTCGGTCCAAGACTCAATCTTATTCAAATTCAACTCCCGTAAAATGATGGGAATGGGAATCAAAAAACCATACTTCTGGTTGGCGGAATTATCCATCAACTTAGAAAAAACCGTCGCTATCCGCTTAACCAAAGTAGATTTCCCACTCCCAGGATCACCCAAAATAAAAGAGTGGAGGTGTTCACCCAACATATCGTCCAAGGAAAGCAAATCGCCCCATTGTGCAACGGGCTGTTGTGGGTCAATGTATTTTTTGCTAAAGTGGGGGTTGATGTACACTTTGTCTGTCGAAACCACATTGAGGGTACGGCTACGGTCGTCTACACTGGTATCCAATACATCAATAAAACCAAAAGAAGCATACAAACAATCGAAGTACTTGACCAAGCTTCTATGGTCTCTTGGTACAACAAAATTGGCTCTGTCTTTTTCTAATGTGCTTTGTTTCATAGAGCAAATTTCTTTAACATTGACTCACTTAGCGTTCCAAAGTCCACTACCAAATCTCGTATCCACAATACCTGCCTAAGAGATTTATGGGGGTAATTCTTTTGGGTGTGATCTCTTTCGCCCATTGTATTGTCAACCTTGGCAATAACAGAGGACAATTGAGGCTCTGCCAATTGCATATCTGCTAGGGGAGATTTTTTTACATCACCAGCTAAACAGTGCTGGTAAAAAGTCTGATAAAATCCAGGATACAAGTAAATCAATTGGTAGACTTCATAATTGAACACATAGAGATAGGACAAAATTAGCAAGATTTTTACATTTTCTTCTTTCTCGTTTAGATCTTCTACTATAAGCAAATTGGCAATGTGCTGATGCTGCAAGAAAAAGAACAAGGCATTCACATAAATCTTGATGCTTCGAGCAATGGGAGGAAGGATGTCATAATGCCTAAGCAATTTGGGAAGCAGTTCTTTTTGTTTGGGCGTCACTTTGTCTGAGAAAAGTGCTTCAAAATATTCACTTTTAATTTCCTGTGTCAACACAGGCAAATGGTATATATCTTGGCATATTTTCTCTAAGTACAAACGAGACAAACGTCTTAATTCTTGTTCTTTGCTTTCATCGCCAAAGTCGAGTTGCTTTTCATAATGTTTGGCAATAATCAGTTCAACTGCTTCTTGGTCCATCCCCAAGACAAAAATACAATTGTTCAAATTGAGGTAAATCTTAATGGCTTCCAAAATCCGAAAGGCAACCTCTGGTTCACAACGGTCCAAGTCATCTATAAAAATGACGAGTTTGTGCGTTTTTTTGTTTCTAAAGGGATTTTTGACAAAACTAACAGGATCATTGCTCAAGTGAAGCAGTTTGTTAATGGCCTCTTGTAGCTTCTTTTTGAGCATCAAACTGGGAATGGGTGTTGAGTAGTTTTCGTTTTGGATGTATTGAGTACTTTGCACCACATTGCTACTCAATTTTTTGACCTTTAAAAAGTCAGTCAATGCGACCTCAACACTGTCAAACAATGCCATAACACCAATACGGGTTTCTTCTTTTACACTAGCGGAGAGTTTGTGTAAGGCACTCAACTGATTCCGAATCTCGTATAAAAGAGCCGCTACAATATTGTCTTCGTGTTGGTATTGCCACGCCTCGAACCAGACAGTTTTAACTACTATATCTGAGCGTTCTATCAATACACTGTCTTTTTCAAGTTCATTGGCAGTTAGAAAAGGGTTTTTTCCTTCCAATGCGTGGTTGATTTGAGCGAGGCAACTGGTCTTCCCACTCCCCCAAGTACCGTGAATGGCAAAGGTCTTGGGAGCTTGGGCATCTCGAATGTTTCTGGCGATTCTCTGGCACCAGTCTTTGCGGTCCAGTTCACAGCCAATAACGGCTTGGTCGTTGTAAGGGGTATAATGCATGGGAAATTCAAAATTGAAAAATAAAGGTGTCACCTTTTATAAATACTATGTTGCTTTTAAATGCAAACTCCATAAAGGTGACACCTTTTTAATTTAAATGTATTTTACTGCGGCAAGTCCGTATCATACATCACCTTAACAAACTCCCCTACACCCATTTTTTCGCTACCCAATTGAAAAAGTTGGCGGCTGACCATTGCGGTTCCTGTAACGTGTAGTGGCTTTTTACTTGTTACTTTAAACTCGCTTTGGAGGTCTTGGGTAATGCCCTTCATTTTGAGTTGCATATCTGCCGTATAAGTATCGCCCTCTTTTTGTTTTACATTTTTGATGTCCAACATTCCCGTGGTAAACTGCTCGATATTGAAGAAGTCGGGAGCTTTGAGGTGGGCGGTCAAATCTTCGTTCTTTTCCCAAATTGAAGTGAGGTCAATGGCGATGGAAGCAGTAAGGCTTTCGATATCGCCTTTCTTCATATCCAATTGAGTAAAGTGCCAATTCTTGAATTTGCCCTCTGCGCTGTAGCGTTCGTTGGCGGCTGCAAATGCTATACTAC
>JAHDIA010000392.1:4320-6018 GCA_020631035.1 Chitinophagales bacterium
TTGAATTTGCCCTCTGCGCTGTAGCGTTCGTTGGCGGCTGCAAATGCTATACTACCGCCTGTATTGAATTCGCCTGTCTTGCTAATCATATTTTTGCCGACCACTTTGTTGGCGGTGTTTTTGGTGGCATTGGCAGTGTCGTTGGCGGCCTTTTTGGTGGCATCGCAAGCGACAAAGTACATGACAATGGCGAGGAGGAATGAGATTTGTAATAATTTTTTCATCAGTGTGGTTTATATAGTTTCTAAATTAAACTTCATGTAAAATTGTAGATTGTCCTTGGCGGGGGAGGGACCATCGGGACCATCTAGCTTAAATTTGTCAAATAAAGGTAATTGAAATGTACAATTTACTTGTAATTTGACTTCCTCTTTTTCGTCAACAAAGGCTTCAATATCAGTATTTACCTCAATAGGTGTGCTGATCCCCAACATCGTAAATTGCCCCTTGACCAGCATCTTTTGAGGCACACCAATTTGCAAGGGCGTGCTAGGAGCATCAAGGACTTCTAAAAACTCAAAACTTGCATTGGGAAACACATTCATTTGAAGCATTTTGTTTTGTACCTCATAATCAAAATCCTCTGCTCCCATCGTAACATCTGAAATATTGACGTGGAATTTGCCCTTGGCATTTTGCATAGACAAGTTTGGGGCAAGTTCTAACGCACCTGTCAGGGCTTTGACCTCACCAGCATAATTGTCAACAGGAGAGAGAAAGCTAAAAATGATGATGGGTTCGTCGTCTTGGCGTTTTTCGACTTGCCACTTTTGGGGAATGTCAACTTTTGTGTTTTGTGTTTTTTCTTTTTGGGTGCTAGTGTTTTCAATGTTTAGTCCTAAGTCTTCCCAGCTTGCTGTTGTTGCCTCCATTGCAACAGCAGTAAAGTCATCGCCCAATGTAGAGGACTCAATTTGTCGAAGTATTTCGGCTTCGATGACTTGCCCCGCTTTGGCAAATGCTTTTGCTCTTTTCGCCCATTTTGCCGTTGCGATGGGTGGACTTGATTGGGTGTAAATGGGTTTGACACAATTGTATTGGGAAAATATTTCTGTGGTAAGCGACAACTGCTTTTTCTTATTGAGATAAGGGTAAATATTGAAGTAAAAACTCTTGCTGTGTTTGCTTAAAGAATGCTTGTCAAGCAATTTGAATTTTGTCATAGTTGATGCAATGGCATTGAGGGCTTCTTCTTCAAATGCTTCTTGTTCAAAATCTTCTGGAACAACTCCCGTCAATTCGGTCATTTTAAGTGGAGCCGTGATGTCTGCTTTGCCATTTTTCCAGACCAAGACATTGGTTTTTTCATTGGCAGCATCTTGTTGGTGGGCAAGCTTGGAGGTCCGAACAAAATTTTGAATACGAGAATAATTGTTGTAGCGTCCATAGTACTTGGAACGTCCCTTGCGATTTTGAAAATAAATGCTAGGCAAGGTGGTGATTTCTTGGGGTAAACCCTCATTTGATTGTTTCACCACAAAATCAATATTCATTTGCTCTGTTAGTTGTTGGAGACTGTCTATTTGTACTTGGGATATAGTGGCTTGGTCTTGGTCGACAAATAAAACAAGTACTTCACTTTTGTCTGTCAAATAGAAGTGGGCAAAAGAAAAACAAAAGAAAGCGAGTATTATGGAGAACAGAAACTTATGAGTCATACTATGTGTTTAGACAAAACATTGTGTTAAAACATTCATT
>JAHDIA010000393.1:0-3790 GCA_020631035.1 Chitinophagales bacterium
GTATAGGACGAAAAGGCATAGTCAAAATATTAAGAAATTTACTTTACAGAGTACTGAGTGTTTTAAAATAGCCCCGATAGAAGCGAATACCCCGCAGTAGGGGCGAGCCCGAGAATCGGGACGCCCAATACAAGGAGTAGCAGCGGATAGCGGGCAAACAAGCAGCGACGAAGCCCAAAATATTTGCTCCAAAAACAGATTTTTTTTAGTCATCTATTCAATGTAATAAATTCAAATCATTTGCTTAAATTGGCAAGTAAGCAGTTACCAACGATTAAAACACTTACTTATGTTCAATAATTACTCCAGATTGACACTGTCTTTGTGTTTGTTTTTTGCCTTTTCTCTCAATGGGCAAAACGAAGTGAACGAACAATTGTTAAAACAAATAGCGACTCCCAATAGTAGTGTGCAATGGCTCGAACTCAATGCCGAAGCCAGAACTGATAAAGCCACTCATTTACAAACAAGCAAGGAATTGTTTGACCTAAATGAAGCAGAGGATTTGCAACAAACGAGCCTAAGTATAGATGCCCAAGATTGGCGACATTATAGATACCAACAAACATACAAAGGTGTTCCTGTGGAGGGTGCAGAATATATATTGCACGAAAAAGATGATTTGATTTATAGCAGCAATGGAAAGTTGTTGAGTGGTTTGAATTTAGACATTACACCCTCTTATACAGAAGCCGAAGCACTTGATATTTTATTGCTAAAAATAGGCGCAGATGAATATGCCTGGGAGAATCTGACAATGGAAGCAATGCTACAATACCAAAAAGATGATTCCAATGCCAGCCATTATCCTCAAGGAGAGTTGGTTATAGTTTCGGAGCAATTGGGTACATTTTCCAATGATCCATCAACCTATCGTTTGGCCTATAAATTTGATGTACGGACGAGTGTGCCTTTTGAGGCAAAGCGTTATTATGTAGAGGCGCATACAGGACTCATCATTGATGAAATTCCATTGCGACATAGTTGTGCCGAAAATGGCTCTGGTGTAACCCATTATTATGGTACACAAGACATCACCACCGAATATGACAACACTTTGGGACAGTACATTCTCAAAGATTGTACTCGGAATATTGAAACTTATTCTGCCCAAAATCAAACCTACAATATTGACAATACCAATCCAGCAAACTTTTTGTTGGATGCTGATAATTCTTGGATTAGCAGTGGGCAAAAGTCGGGCGTGACTGCCCATTGGTGTACGGAGATGGCACATGATTATTTTGCCCTGAACCATAGTTACAATGGCTTTAACAACCAAAATGGTAAGACAATGGTTTGGGTCAATTATGGAGTAGACAACAATTATGCCGCTTGGGATTATGGTTTTATGTTGATAGGGGAGGGTGATGGACAGGATTACAGTTCGTTTGCTACTTTGGACATCATTGGACACGAATTTGCACATGGTGTGGTCCAACATACCGCCAATTTGCAGTACAAATATGAGTCGGGAGCCATCAATGAATCTTTTGCGGATATTTTTGGAAGTATGGTTGAGTGGAATACCGATCCTGCGGGCTTTGATTGGTTGGTGGGAGAGGATGCAAGTATAGCCAATCCTGCCATTCGTTCAATGAGCGACCCGAATGCCTACAATGATCCCGATACTTATCAAGGCACACATTGGTACAGTGGTTACAATGATCTTGGAGGAGTTCATACCAATAGTGGGGTGATGAATCATTGGTTTTATTTGTTGGCCGATGGTGGGTCGGGAACCAATGATTTGTCCTATGCCTACAATGTGACAGGTGTAGGAAGAAATACGGCAGGAAGTATTGCTTTTAATATGCTCAATTATTTGGGTTCCAATGCCTCTTTTGCCGATGCTCGTAATGCAAGCTTACAAGCGGTAACTGCTTTGTATGGGGCAGTGTCCTCTGAATACGATGCGGTCAATGAAGCTTGGTGTGCTGTAGGTGTTGGTGGTTGTGGAAGTGGAGCATCTGGAACGATCAGTGTTTTGAGTCCCAATGGAGGAGAAGTATTCAATCAGGGATTGACTTATACGGTCAATTGGAGCAATACAGGCAATATTGGGAATACAGTCAAAATGGAATATTCGGTAGATGCGGGCAACAACTGGAATATGATTATAGCAGAGACGCCCAATGATGGTAGTTATGATTGGGTAGCACCTGGGAATGTTTCTACTACAGTTGCCTTGCTTCGAATTAGCTCGTCAGACAATGCATTTATTGTTGATTTGAGTGATGGTTATTTTAGGATACAAGATTGTGAGGCTTTACAAGCCAATTTTACTTCTGTTGATTCTATATTATGTGTTGGAAATACCTATACCTTTTATAATCAAAGTATGGGGAATCCAGATAGCAGTGTTTGGTATATTGATGGTAATTTGGTTGGTATAGGTGATAGTTTACAATACTTTTTTAGTAATTCAAAAACCTATAATTTAGAGCTAAAAGTGACTAAAGGGAATGATTGTGAGGATGCTTATAGTAAAGAGTTTATGGTTTATCCTTTGCCAAGTGCTGCCTTTTCACATACAGTTAGTGGGATTCTTGGAATTTATAAAGCTCCTTTTAATGTAGAAGGTGCGCAGTACATTTGGGTCGTTGATGGCTATCCAGCTTGTTATTATTGTGATAATCCTGTTTTGGAAAAGTACTATGAAGGGACTTTGTATGGAGGTTTCTCAAATGTATGCTTGGAGGTAATTGGGGAATGTGGTACACAAAGTTATTGTAAAGATGTATATATCCCTGGTTCTTTAAATTGTATTGAAAATGATTCTCTAGCGTTGGTTGCTTTGTATAATGCCACTGATGGGCCTAATTGGACCAATTCTTGGAATTTATCTAATCCTGTAAGTACTTGGTATGGAGTGCAATTAGGTTACGCTGATTGTCACGTTGATGCGCTTAAACTAAGTATAAATAATTTAACAGGTAATATTCCAAGCGAGATAGGAGAACTTTCCAATTTGATTGTATTAGAATTACATGGTAACAACTTAACTGGTGCTATTCCCCCAGAAATAGTAAATTTGGAAAATTTATCCATTTTAAAATTGAGTAAGAATGAATTAAGTGGACCATTACCAAATAATTTTGGTGATTTGAACCTGTGGATATGTTGGTTATTTGATAATAATTTAATTGGAGATATTGGAGAGCTTGTAAAGATGACTTCTTTAAGCCAGTTGTTGATAGATAGAAATGATTTTACAGGAACTATTCCAGAAAGTATAGGGCAAGCATCAAATTTACAACTTTTACAACTTGATTATAATGATTTTAGTGGAAATCTACCAAGTGAATTGTTTGATCTTAAAAAATTACAAGTGTTATTTCTTAGTGGGAATAACTTTACAGGAGAAATTCCTCCAGAAATAGCAAATTTGAATAAATTAGAATTTTTATGGTTGCAGAATAATAATTTTACAGGTGTGCTTCCAGAAGAAGTGGGAAGCTTAACTAAGTTGAAAAATTTAAAATTACAATACAATAATTTTACAGGAATTATTCCTGCTCAATTAGGGGAGTGTGTAAAAATGGAATATATAGATTGTAGTAATAACCTATTTTGGGGAAGTGTTCCTAGTGAATTAGGTGGTTTAGATAGTTTGAATACTTTGATATTAAATAGCAATGAACTAAGTGCTTGTTATCCCGAAAGTCTCTGTGATTTGTATGCCAACAATTTATTTACTTTTGATTTCTCTAACAACCCAGGACTCCCAGACGGCGGCACTGCCCAAGGCTTCCAAGATTTTTGCAATGGCGTAACTAGCTGTGCCCCA
>JAHDIA010000393.1:3800-6017 GCA_020631035.1 Chitinophagales bacterium
TGGCGTTTCCGATTTTCGAGACATCCTCCCCTTTGGATTTTACTTTGGCGAAACAGGAGGTAGTCGAAGTGTACAAGACAATCAATGGATTGGTCATATCAGTAGTGACTGGGGCGGTACACAAGAAAATGGTGCAGACCTCAAGCACATAGATGGCAATGGCGATGGCATTATAGATTTAAGAGATACGCTTTCGTGGCATTTGAATTTGGGCAATACCCATCCCGATTCCCCCTTGCCTCCGCCTAGCAATATTGGCTTTGACAGTCCCATCAAATTAAGCTTAGAACCAACAGGGCAAACCGCTATTATCAGCAATGGCATTGACCTCGAATTTGACCTTATTGTCGAAAATACCACAGGCAACAACGACATTCCTTTATATGGCGGACTCATCACTTTGGATTATGGCGCAATAGGAGGAACCATCATAGATGCCGATATTTACATAGATTCGACCTCTTGGTTGGGCACACCAGGACAAGATTTGTTTTACATAGCTGAGAATGATACCGCCAATCAACAACTCCATCTAGGCTTTACACTCATAGACCACACTGACGAAATTGGCAGTGGTAAAATAGCTAGCGTAGGAACCTGTATTGCCAACATTCCCATCATAGATAGCTTGGAATTGCAAATGATTACAAGCAATGTTTCTTTACATACCAGTGAGAATTTTCGTTTGCCCATTTCCTCTGAAGAATTTAATTTTTTAGGCGACCCCAATGAAGGTTTGGGCTGCCAAAATGAAATTGCCCTTGTCAATGGATGGAATATGGTCTCTACAAATTGTGTGCCTCTCAACGACAGCATTGCGCACATTTTTAGCGACATTGCAACGGAGGTAACACAAGTCAAAAACCTAACACATTTTTACATTCCTGCGCTCAATATCAATACCTTTGAATTGGGTGGACACATTGGTTGGAAGATGGATCAAGGCTATCAAATAAAAACCAATAATGCCAGCAGTTTGTTGATAGAGGGCAGTCACGAAATCAATCCTCAAACCAACATCATTCCACTCAATACAGGTTGGAACATCATTGCCTATTGGTTGCAAGGCAACGCCCAGCCAATAGATGTATTCGCCGATATTTTCAATGATGTGATTCAGATAAAGGACCTTGCTAGTTTTTACATTCCCGTCATCAATGTAGGTGCTCTGACAATGCAGCCCAATGGTGGCTATCAAGTAAAAATGAGTTCAAGCAATACTTTACAATACGATCCTAGCGATGCTTTTAGACCCGCACCAGATGAAGACAATATAAACGCACTACCAAGCCATTTTGTCCGCAATATTGCGCCCAATCCCAACAATGCCATATTGGTCATCAATGCGCCATTGGATGGACGTTTACAGTATGGAGACGAAATAGGTGTGTTTACCACTGAGGGTATTCTAGTAGGTTCAGCCATCTACCAAAACAATAAAATTGGATTGATGATATACGGAGACGACGAAACCGAAGAAGGAAAAGATGGATTGGCAACAAACGAAACCTACATTGTCAAACATTGGGACAAATTGGAAGACAAAGAATACATTTTAGATTTAATAATTGAGGAAGGCAACACATTCTACCAAAAAGATGATTTAATCATTGCCTCGCTTAAAGAAACCACCACAGGCTTGACAAGCCTTGCAAATGCGGTCATACAATTAAGCCCCAATCCCGCCAGTGAACAACTGACTTTTGATGTGCAATTAAAAGAAAGTGGAAAACTATTACTAGAAATACTGGATTTAAATGGTTGTACAATCGCCACCGTATTAGACCAACATTTGACCGTGGGACAATACCGCATTCAATACAATATAGAGGAGTTGAACAATGGCGTTTACCTATACCAGTTTGCCCAAAATGGAGAAGTGTATACTGAGCGTTTTACAGTGATTAAATAATATTGAAATCGTTATTCCAATATTTGCTGGGGTAGGGAATATTCCCTATCCCAGTATTTCCTAAGTCTGTTCGGAGAGCCAGCCGAAAATAAAACCTGTTAGGTGAGCCAGTCGAAAATAAAACCTGTTAGGTGAGCCAGCCGAACCTTACTATTTAACAGGACACCCCTCCTGCTCCACCAATTCCAACAACTCCTTTGCATCCGTCGCCAATGTCCGCTTCGCCTTATTGCCCGTCAATTGTGACACTGTTTGAAGCTGCGTTTTCGCCTTATCACACTCACCCGAAGAAATCAACGCCAAGG
>JAHDIA010000394.1:0-4123 GCA_020631035.1 Chitinophagales bacterium
CTAATATTTAAGTTTTTAGATATATTAGACAAAAGAGTCTCATTTTCAATTTGGGTTTTAGCAACATTATTATAATCATTTCCTGAACAAATAACTTCTTCTTCGCCAGTTTCTTCTAGCTCTTCTAGAAGGTCTTCTATTTCTTGAAGTAGCCGTTCAATTTCTTCTATCAATTTTTCAAATTGATAACGTTTTTCATATTGATCTAATAAGTCATCCTGTCGCCAACCGTCAATATCTTCTCGTGACATACCACCTTCACGCATATCCTTATAGTTTTGATATTGACTTTCATTTATACTACCTAAGCCACTTATAATACCATCAACAATTTCATTTATAAGTTTTAAATACTGTTTAAGAAAAGGAAGACCTCTACATAGTTTTTTAGATTGTTTTAATAATTCATTTAGATTTTCCAAATCGTTAATCCCATCATTTTCTTTCAATTCTTCTAACATTTCATCTAAACCCTCCATCTCTACTCCTTCTGATTCTAACAGTTCTTCTAATTGATTTAGTAAGTCTTGTAGCTCATCATTAGGAGCTGACACAACAGGAGTGCTAATAGTGTATGCATATATATTAATGGTTGATAATGTACACATCCCCACAATCCCCAAAAGTAAAAATAGCTTTTTCATAAGCAAAGGTTTTTTAGTTAATGAAAAGATATAAAAGGCATTTTTTCAAATGTAATTTTCTACAAAATAGGACGCAAAGAAAAAATAATTCATATATAGTGTTTTATATCTGGTTTTTTCGATTGTAAAAAATTGATAGAGAGTAGTTTGTTTGATTATTTAATCATTTTTTATAGATCTGTTTTAGATGTAAATACTTTTTGTTTTTTGTTAATATATTGTGAAATAAACTGAGATGTGGGTCAAATCCTACCCCAAATGGGTCAAATCCTACCCCATTTGGGTCAAATTGAGTAAACTAGATAATAAATGACGATGCTAGATGAAAACATATGGCTTGATTGCCCATCTTGATGTGATACCACATCAGGATGGGTTTTAATTGTGAAATAAATTCTTATTTAGAAATAATGAGTTTTTGAATGCTTTGTTCTTCACCAATAATGGTTCGTATGTAATAAAGACCCGATGGTAAATCGTCAAGTGCAATGTTTTTCATTGTTCTGCCTTTGAGCAAGTAGAAGTTAATTTGTTCAAGCTGTTGACCAGATAAATTGAATAGGCTAATGGTCGCTTCTCCAGAATATTTGGATGTTATATCAAGTACAAATGAACCATTGCTAGGATTGGGGAATACATTTGTGTTCAGTTTGATAGGAAGTTCTAATCCATTAAGATCTTCAAAACTACTTCTTCTTTTACTTGCATCATCCCACCAATTGCCAGAACCAGAACAAACAATCCCTTCCGCTCCATCTTCTTGTAAATCACCGACTTTGTCACGCATAAGTTCAAGTTGTTCTTTTAATTTTTCTAGTTGGTAACGTCTTTCGTATCGTTCTAATAAGTCAGCAGGTCTCCAACCCTCAAGTTGTTCTGCAGTCATACCACCATCACGTAAACCCTCATAGGCTTGGTACTGAGCTTGGTCAATATTATCTATACCAGCAATAAGCTCGGTAAGCATTGTGGTGAGGTAATCCAAATAGTCTTCTAGTAAAGGAAAGTCTACTTCTACAATGTCACAGACTTTGCCAAATACCTCTATAATATCTTTTAAAATTTCTAAATCATTAATGCCATCAGCTTGTGCTAACTGGTCAATTAAGTCATCTAATTCCTCCAAGGCTTCTGCTATTTCATCACAGTCCATCTCATCACAGTCCACACCTGGGTTAAATTCACCTCCAATAAGACAACAATCTTTGTCAGACATATCACCACAGCCTCCATTGGGCAATAGACAACATCCTTGAATACCAGGATCAGCTAGTGTACAATCTCGACAGTGAATATTCTCAACACAATCAAAGTCTTCAGTAAATTCTCCTCCGACAAGACAACATTCTTTTTCTGACATATTGCCACATCCGCCACCTGGCAAGCTACAACACCCTTGAATATCGGACTGAGCTTCTCTACAATCTCGACAATAGATTTCAGTTACACAATCAAAATCTTCACTAAATGATAGACCCCCAACAAGGCAACACGCTTTTTCCGACATAGCACCACATCCCCCATTGACCAACTCACAACATCCGTGGTTGTCAGGATTGGCATCTCTACAATCCCTACACACATCATTGTTGACACAATCAGAACCTTCGCTAAAATATCCATTGAGCATACAACACTGATTTTCTGACATCTCGCCACATCCACCACTTGGCAAACTACAACAGCCTTGAATGTCATAACTGGCATAGCTACAATCTACACAAAAGCCTCCTGACACACAATCGCCATTTGCAAGGAATGTACCATCAATAGCCTCACACATTGCCTGAGACATTGCGCCACATCCTCCATACTTTAATTGGCAACAACCATTTTGTGCATTGCCTATAAAACTTAAAAGAAAAAACAATATGGTAAGATTCAAAAGGAAGAAGACCTTTTTCATAAACTAGGTTTTTATTCAGTGAGATAATTACCCCCAAAATAAAACCAAGTTTGTCAATCAGTGCCACCCCAAACAGGTCAAAGCCTGCCCCAAATAGGTCAAAACCTACCCCAAATAGGTCAAAGTAGATTTAAATTTAATTTTCCAATTGGAAGCGTGGCGTATGGGGATGGATAAGTGTGCTGTACAGGCAAAACATGCAAGGTAAACCAGCAGTAGCTTGTCTGAAACGAGGAGAGTCGCCCATAAAAAACAATCAACTACTAGTGAAATTCTTGTATTTGTTTAAATACTCTCACCTTTTTCTGCCTCAATAATCAATATTTTATAATGTATTTTTTTATTAGCCGAAGCCTTAAATCCAAAGGTGCCTTGACGAATAAAGGTTTGATTGGGATACAACAAAGCATTCGTATTGCTCAAAGCAAAGGTATCGCTCATCCCCAATAATTTATTGTATTGGTCAAACCATTGAATCTGTAATTTGAGCAAGCCCAAAGGCAATTTTCCTTTGTTTTCAAACTCATAAGTCAATTTGTGAAAATATTTTTGGTAAGTCTCACTATAACTAAATTCACTTTGACGCTCTCGGATTTCAACCGCCATATTTTTTTGTGGCATAAATCCCCAATCCATCACAATTTGATGCGAAGGGCAATACTCTTTTACAGCCTCAAATTTCTTTAACTTAACAATGTGTATTTTGACCATCTGAATATTGGGAATCAAATCCACTTGTTGAGCAATCACATGGCGCAAATCAATCAAATCACCAGGGCGATAATTTACCTGACCATTTTTGCTCAATTTGATTTCCTCCGTCCAAAACACTTGTTGAGAATCATCTATATAGTCCAATTGGATGACCAAATTGTTGATTTCCGACTTAAACACTTTCAAATAGCCATCTACCGCAATAGAATACGATTTGGCACTGTGTATCTTAAACCAAGAATTTTTGTTAATCCAGCGAATATAAGGAATGTGCGCACCCGCAACCAAGCTAACTTTTAGCGGTATGCTTTTTTGTTTGTTCAAATACTTTTTGACCCGAATGACGCTTGGATGATTGGGAGCAATATACGAATGGTCTGCGGGTGCTTTTCCTGCTACGTTTAACACTGTTGGATGCTTTTTGGTTAAAAAATAATCTTCACCATAATGCAACTTTATACTATATATAAAACCCACTGTAAATGATACTTGATCTCAATTATTACTTTCTTCCTCTTACTCAGCTTTTATTTGTACGCTTATTTGTGATTAGCGGTTGCATTCGCCCCTTTTTTTTCAAAAAAGATTTAATTTTGAGTATTATTTATGGTACGGAACATTGGGAGCTTCGAGCGATGGTGTCTCCTCGCTATCCACTGCTACTTGCCACTTCCCTAGCTTGTACAGCAAGGTCGTGCTTTGTCTTCGTGCCTCAGCCTGCACCACTCCCTGCTGTACTAAGGCTATCTCAGTGTCAGGTATCCGTTACTATCGAGCGTAATTGGCGTGCATATTCTCTTGAACCCACAGTATTTTTGCGTCTAAAACGAACATTTTTTTCAAAAATCGAGTTGTTTAA
>JAHDIA010000394.1:4223-6010 GCA_020631035.1 Chitinophagales bacterium
TTAAAAACACAGAACTAAATTGATATTATTAAGATTATTGATCCCTTTCGCTTTTATAGCAATGTGCTTTGTAGCAGACAATCTATTGTTTCAAAGCCTTTTACCGCTGTTTTCCAGTGCTATGTCCTTTAAATGGATCTATTGGGCAATCAGTTTCCTGACCATTGCAGGCTTCATCTGGCCCTTTTTCCTAATGGCACGCAATCCAGAGGTACGAAGCCCCCTAACCAACTTTATGATTGGTCTGGCATTCTCCATCATAGTCACCAAAATACTCTATATGCCCTTGATGCTACTAGGCAAAGGCATTGCTGCCCTATTGTCTATGTCTGCCGCCCCATTTCTTTTAGGCGCATTTGGCATAGCCCTGGTATTTTTCCTATTTATGCTATACGGCATTAGCTTGGGCAAATACCAATACAAAGTCAGCAATGTGCCCTTGGCGATTCCCGACCTACCAGCCGCATTCGAAGGCTTTAAAATCGCCCAAATATCAGACATTCACTCAGGTACATTCGACAGCATCAAAGCAGTCGAAAAAGGCGTCAAAATGGTCAACGAGCAAAAAGCCGACATCATCGTCTTTACAGGCGACTTGGTCAACCAACAAGCCAAAGAAATCGAACCCTACTACAAAGTATTTAGCCAGCTCAAAGCACCCGAAGGTGTCTATTCCGTATTGGGCAATCACGACTATTACCAATTTCGCTGGACACAAGACACCGCTGCCCACAACTATCTTTTTTACAGAGAGCAACACCAAAAAACAGGCTTCCAGCTCCTACTCAACGAAAACATCGTTTTTGAAAAAGAAGGCGCGAAACTGGCACTCATTGGAGTCGAAAACTGGGGCGAGCCGCCCTTCCCCCAACTAGGCGATTTGGACTTGGCAGTGGAGGGAACCGAAGATTGTGATGTACGCATCCTATTGTCCCACGACCCAACCCACTGGAAAAACGAAGTCATCGACCACCCAGAACACATTCATTTGACTTTGAGTGGCCACACCCATGCCATGCAATTTGGCTTCAACATTTTCGGCTTCAAATGGAGTCCCGTCAAATACCGCTACAAAGAGTGGTGGGGCTTGTACGAAAAAATGGGTCGTTACTTATACGTCAACCGAGGCTTCGGCTTTTTGGGCTTTCCAGGTAGGGTGGGGATGCCGCCTGAGATTTCGGTTTTTGAGTTAAAACAAGAATAACATAACATATAATGAGCAATATAGTGAAGTTTATTTTAAAATAGATTCAATGCGAGTAGCATCGGACACTGATTGGGAATACTTATCAGAATGGAGAAAAATAGACTTGGAAAAAGATACCTTGTATTTTGACACTTTTGGGGAATGGAGAGATTCTGCAAAAGCAGTTATAAAGTATTTATCTTGGAATAAAATTGAAATGAGAACAAGAAATCAAACTCTTCTTTTGAAGCCTATTCCAGAAGAAATAAATTTGAAGGATACTACCGATTTTTGGTTAGGTTTTGAAAGTCGCCAAAACTTTTCAAACTGTGAAAAGGATAAAAAGAAAGGAGGATAACAATATTCGCTGTTCAAGTTCTAAAGAGTGAACAGCAATTAGCTTTGTTAAAAGAGGGAGATGGGGAATCTTTAAGATTATATTTGAAATTTAAATTAGAGTAGCAAAAATATATTATAGCTCAATAAAAGTGTTTTGTGAAGCCTAAATTTGGGTATAAATGCGTATATTTAAGTCTGTGAAGTGTATGCGTGTATTTAAATATGCGAAGTGTGTGCGTGTATTTGTTAGGGGGAGTGTTGT
>JAHDIA010000395.1 GCA_020631035.1 Chitinophagales bacterium
AGAGTTCCTTGATATAGAGTTCCCTCTTCTAAAAACTATTAATTAATTAAAAACCAACTCCATGGAACCAATGGATATATATAGAATTTTCCAACTTTTAAATACTAGCAAACGATTAATAATAAATCGAGAAAACAAAAAGGAAGTAAATAGAATTATTGATAAGTATGAACTAGAATATTGCAGATCTGCTTCTGAGTTCAGAACAAATCTATCATACTTATCTGCTAGAGAAAAAACTTTTTTTTACAAAATTCATCCTTGGATAGAAGAATATCTTGAAGCTGCAAAAAAAGGTTTTTCTAATTATCGTCCTCCTAAATAAACTTGGAAACACTTTTAATTTTAAAACTTTTAGAATGCTAAAAATTAAGTTCTTTTATTTTTGGTAATAAACACCTGTAAAAATTTAAAAATACAAACGATGAACAAAGCTAAATCAGATGGGCAATGGGATTATGCCCTAGGTATGTTTGGTATTGTACTAATTGGTGCAATCATTTTATTCCCAATAGATAGGAATCAAGTTTTAAACGATCTCGAAGGACAAGGAGACTTCGCTCGGTGGTATGCCAATGATTGTGGCAAAATCAATGCGGACATTGAAGCGTCTGGCGGAATGATTCCCTACTATTTCAATAGGGTGCGCCAAAATCGAGAGTGGCAGTATGAATACCGAACGGGACGTACCAGAGAAAACAAGCAAAACTGGCGACACAATTATGAACGTCCTGGTCGGGAAGAATATGATTATCGTCGAGATGAATTCTATGATTGGCAGGTGAGGCGATAATTGAAGATTGAAAACTCAAAATTCAAGATTATATGATGGGCATTTCTGCCCTTGTGCAACCTTTTATTAAACACTTAAAATCAACATTATGTGGTAAGTGATAATATGGTGGGCGTTCCTGCCCTTGGCAAATCTTTTGATTAAACACTTAAAATTTAAGATTATGTGGTAAGCTGTAAATAAATACAGAGAGATGTTCTCGTCCTTAAAATATTGATTAGACCTATTATGAAAAAAATCAATCGTAACTTTTTTAAACGTTGGCGTTCAAATCGCCCCAAACGATTTGCTGGAGCAATGCATTTATTTCAGAAGCGGAGTCGTAAGCCAAAAAATGGTAACCGCCCTCAATGACGTAGTCGGCTTTGACATTTTTGATTGGAAAAACAGTATCCTTGTCTCCGTGTATATGAACAAGGTTGGAGGGAATCTCTTTGTTTTTCCAGATGCTTACTTGCTTAAAGCCCCACAGCAACATTCTATCATCCGTATCTCGTAGCATTTCTAGAAATAGATTGTTGCTCTGGTCATTGGGGTCGCCTTTGAAGGAGCCTAGATTGGCTCTTGCTTTGAACTCTGACATTGGAAACCAGTCGTACAAACGCATTATGCGAACAGCTCTAAAGTAAGCTGGGAGTTCCTTGGCGGTTTTAATACTCGCCAATAAGATAATCTTATCGGTTGCTATTAACTTAGATAACTCAATAGACAAAACGCCTCCTATAGAGGAACCGACCAAAATCGGATTGGGATGCGCTATCTGTTCTGCTAATCTTTGACAGAAAGATTGTATTGACTCATTTGGTTCTGGAATGGGATAAACTATGTTGTGAAATTCAACTTCGGGTAATTGAATCTTTTGAAATAAACGCTTGTCTGCTCCTAAACTGGGAAGAAGATATATGTGTTTGACCATAAACTTTATTCGTAGTTGTTTCTTATTTCAAATTTTAACACCTCCTTCCTTTCAAATAGGAAGGAGGATTTTGAAAAAATCGTTTGTTTTTTTACTTCCATTAATCTAAAAGTCTTCCTCACTTTATTGTGGGGGAGATTTTTTTGTATTGAATAGTTTTGGTTTTATTTAGTAGCAACGAGGGACCAAACGTCACTTCCTACACTCGATAGAAGCGGTTATTCTACCATTGACTTTATTAGTTAATTAAGTCTTATCTCCGTTATCCCTGCTTTTGCTTTATTTATTTTCCATATATCACTATCAGTATTTTGTATAGTTCCGTCTAAATTACCATCAGTGTTACTATAAGTATTTAGAACTGCAGGAATTTCCTTCCATTTGTCAAAATCAGTATTTTGAATTGTTCCATCACCATTATAGTCCCCTGCTATCATTAAATACAGACTTTGATTTCCATTTGGCAAATTGATCTCCTTTTGTTGGTCCACACCAAAAGCAGGGTTTTGCCCCACTCCATTTAGTTCAAAACTATATTCCAATTGATCTGAATTTACACTAATAGGAAAAGCACTAATAACATCTAAATGATTCCTGTGCCTTATTAAAATATAATATTCTTCTCCTGGCAATAGATTGTTGGCAATAGGTACACTTGCTCCTGCGCCCCATAACAAACCTAGCTTACTAAGCAAGCATGGAACTCTTTCTATCAAGTCTGTCCCTACAATAGTTCCAGATTCATTGGGAGTACCTTTTCTTATTTCTACCAATACCCAGTCAACTGCACCATCTGGAATTGGATCAATGATCTCATCTCCATCATAGAAATATGGTGCCACATTAAAGGGCTGATGAGTTAGCAACGAAGCACCAAACATCACTTCCTACGCCCGATAGTAGCGGAAAGCTTGTAGAGACGTCCCGATGTATCGAGGACGTCTACAACTTGCAGCGGATAGCGGGGACACACCATCAAACAAAGCCCCCAAACGTTCCGTCCTAATCAAAAAAATTATGCATTAAGATTTAGCAGCAGTTCTAAATTCAAACATCGCCAAAGCTGCTATGATTGTCATTTCTCCCACAAAGTACGCTATTCCCCAAATGGTCAATTGTGGATATAAATAAATGACCAAACCCAAAGTGAGGCAGCAATACAATAAATTTAATAGGGCAATGAGGCGCATATAAGGACGCCAGTTTGTAGGAGTACGCCAAAAGCAAAACAAGGAATACACCGCAAAAGCACAGGCAGGCAAAGCGAGCAAATGAAGTATGTACGATGGCATTCCCAAAAGACTTTCAAACTTGGGCAAAACCACAGCAAGCATTACTGCAGACACCATTGCGCCCAAACAATCTATTAAAAAGAGCTTTCGAGGATTTATATTATGCATAGACTTGTAAATTGAGTTGTCATTGTCGCATAGATAAAAAAGGACATTTTTGTAATTAAAACAAAAATGTCCCATTATTGGTTCTTTGGTTCTATTTCTTTTCTAATGCGCTTCCAACCAATTGGCACCCGTTCCCATTTCGACCTCAATCGGCACGGTCATTTTAATGGCATTGCTCATGTTTTTATCAACCAATTCTTTCAATTGTTCCAACTCGCTCAAGTGGGCATCAAAAACCAATTCGTCGTGAACTTGTAAAATCATTTGTGATTTCATTTTTGCCTTTTTCATTGCCTTGTGAACGTCAATCATTGCCACCTTAATCATATCGGCAGCAGAACCCTGAATGGGTGCATTGATGGCGTTGCGCTCGGCAAAAGAACGAACAGTGTGATTTTTGGAATGAATGTCTTTGAGGTAGCGACGTCTGCCCAAAATGGTTTCGGCATAACCTGTCTCTTTGGCTTTTTCAATGGATTTGTCCATATAGGCTTTGATGCCTGGGTATTGCTCAAAGTAAGTGTCTATGAGCATTTTTGCCTCGCCTCTTTTGACGCCCAAGCGTTGCGACAACCCAAAAGCACTGATCCCATAAATGATACCAAAGTTGACCATCTTGGCTTTGCGGCGCATATCCGAATCCACATCTTCAATGTCAATCCCGTAGACTCTGGCGGCTGTGGCAGAATGAATGTCCAAACCCGATTTGAAGGCGTCCAACATTGCCTCGTCTTTGCTCAAATCGGAAATGATGCGCAACTCAATTTGGGAATAATCCGCTGCTAGTAAAATGTGGTCTTCGTCTCTAGGAACAAAAGCCTTGCGCACCTCCCTACCCTTCTCGGTTCTGATGGGAATGTTTTGCAAGTTGGGACCTGACGAACTCAAACGCCCCGTTGCCGCCACTGCTTGATTAAAGCTGGTGTGAATTCTTTGACTCTTGGGATTAATCAATTGAGGCAAAGTGTCAACATAGGTATTTTTGAGTTTGTTGACCGTTCGGTATTCCAATATTTTTTCGACTACGGGATGGTCTTCTTTTAATTTTTTGAGCGTTTCTTCATTGGTCGAATACTGCCCTGTTTTGGTCTTGGCTCCCTTGTAAGGAATTTCCATTTTGCCAAACAATATCTGCCCCAATTGCTTAGGTGAATCCATATTGAATTCCTCTCCTGCCGCTTCAAAAATATCCTTTTTAAGTAGGTCAATTTCTACACCCAATTGGGTAGAATATTCCTCCAAAAATCCCGCATCCACTTTGACTCCTGCAAATTCTACATCGGTCAAAACTTTTACCAAAGGAGCTTCGACTTCTTTGTACAATTTCTCAAAACCATTTTCTTTTAGAACAGGCGTAAATTTTTCGTACAACTGAAAAGAAATATCCGCATCCTCACAAGCATAATCGCATACTTTTTCGACCTCAATGTCTCGCATACTTTTTTGTTTCTTGCCTTTTTTGCCAATGAGGGTTTCGATAGACACAGGTTTGTAGGACAAATAGGTCTCGCTTAAATAATCCAAATTGTGGCGCATATCTGGCTCAATCAGATAATGCTGCAACATTGTATCCATTATCTCCCCTTCCAATTCAATGTCATACCACTTCAAAACCAAGGCATCGTACTTGAGGTTTTGTCCAATCTTGACGATTTTTTTATTGCTAAAAAATGGCTCAAAAACTTTTAAAATTTTGTCCGCCTCTGATCGTTCTTCAGGTACAGGCACATAAAAAGCCTCTCCTGATTTAAAACTAAAGGACATTCCGACCAATTCGCAATTGTTGGCGTCTATACCTGTGGTTTCGGTATCAAAACAAACCGATTTTTGTTTGAGCAGTTTTTTCGCAAAGGCTGTTTGCTTTTTCTCAGTGTCAATCAGTTCGTATTGGTGTTCGGTATTTTCTAGGGTTTTGTGGTCATTGGTCTCTTCGACTTCCTCCATCAGGCTTGCATTGACCTCATTAACAGGAGCCGCAAACAAATCCAATTGGTTTTGATTCCCTTTTTTCTTGTTAGCTGTTTTCTGAATGGTAAAATCTTCTCCAAAAACCCGCTTGCCCATTGTCCTAAACTCTAGTTCAGAAAAGAGTTCTTTCAGGGCTGGTTCATTGGGTTTTTCCAAAATAAAACTCTCAAAAGTATAATCGAGTGGTACATCCAAAATAATGGTCGCCAATGCTTTTGAAATAATGGCTTTATCGGCATTGGTTTCGACTTTTTCTCTGAGTTTGCCCTTGATTTCGTCGGTACGTTTGAGCATTTCTTCGATGCTATTAAATTGCTTGAGTAACTTAATGGCTGTTTTCTCCCCTACCCCAGGTACACCAGGAATGTTGTCTACTGCATCGCCCATCAATCCCAAAATGTCAATCAATTGATCTACCCGTTGAATGTCCCACTTTGCCTTAATTTCCTCCACACCCAAAATCTCTCTAGGCTTACCAGAACGAGCAGGTTTGTACATATAAATATTCTCACTGACCAATTGCCCAAAATCCTTATCGGGTGTTACCATAAAAGTGGTAAATCCTTCTTTTTCGGCAGCCTTGGCAATTGTCCCAATGATGTCATCCGCCTCATAACCATCGCTAGTCAAAATGGGAATATTGAATGCCTCCGTAATCTTGATGATATAAGGAACTGCCAAAGTGATGTCCTCTGGTGTTTCTTGGCGGTTTGCCTTATAAAAATCAAATTCATCGGCTCGCTTGGTCTTTCCAGGAGAATCCAAACACAAGGCAATATGGGTAGGATTTTCTTTTTTGAGCAAATCCAATACCGCATTCGTATAACCAAATATGGCAGAAGTATTCAATCCCTTAGAATTGATCCTCGGATTTCTAATAAAAGCATAATAGGCTCTAAAAATCAAAGCAAAGCCGTCTAGCAAAAAAAGT
>JAHDIA010000396.1 GCA_020631035.1 Chitinophagales bacterium
TAATTTGTGGATGCCTTTGGCTTTCCCATTGTTGATTTGGCAGAAATACATTCCTGCTTCCCAATCAGCCACTTTCAATTCAATTTGATTGCTTCCAATGCTCATCATTTGATTGGTTTTGTAGATCAATTTGCCTGTCAAATCGTATACATCTACTTCCAACAATTCATTTTCTTTTGCTTGGTAGAAAATTGTTGCAATGTCTTGTGCTGGATTAGGGGATACAAGAACCTCTAATGTTTGTGGCAAATCATTGATACCTGTAAGACATCCATCTGGATTGTTACACTTACCTACAGTGATAGGATAAGGCTCTGATAATTGCAAACAAAGTAAGTCATCTTCTGTAAAACCCTCCAACAAACTAATAATTGTCAAAACAGTGTCTATGGTCCAAACTGTTTCTGGTTCGCCTGGCATTGGTTCACCTGAACTGGCTTGTACTCCTGCAACAATACAATCTACTGCTTCAACCAAACCAACTCCTGGATAACAGCAGTCTGCATTCGCTACTCCATTAATCAGTACACAAGCTGCAGGAACATTAGAAATCTCATCAATATTTTCTTGGAAAAACCCTATAGATCTTCCATAATAGGTCCCTGGTGGGTACGGATTACCTTCTGAATCCATAGAAAAATCGAAAGTACCATCTAGGGTAAAAGCAACCAACGCCTTTTTACCATTGGCATCAGGTGATTCTTCAATGATAAATGCGTAGTCAGTAAAACCAACAAAGCCAGTATTGACCATATCGCTTGAATCAATACGCATTGCCTCTATATTGCTAGCGTCATTCCAAATGGTATCAGTTGTTGTTACTTGTCCTGGGTCACCAGGAGAAACAAATTCTGTAAGCTCTTGACAATCAATTTGTGCAGCAACTTGATTGTTGAGTGCAAAAAATGCCAAAAGCATTGATAATGTAAATAATTTTCTCATATTTTTTGTATTCTATTTTTGTAATGGTTTAGTATATTTTGGTTCTTTGACAATTTTTGTAAATATGAAACGGAAAATTATAAAAGAATTCGCAGCTATCCAAAGAAAAAACTATTTGATTTGTCACAGTTTCTCCTCATTTATCAATTTATCAATATTTTACAAATTTCTTTATTTTGTCCATTTTCTATCTGACAAAAATACACTCCAGGCCTCCAATCCATTACTTTGATGTACAACTGGTTTGTTCCTATTTTGCACAGATCCAACATAGACATCAACAAAAGTTTGATTGCTCATTAGCATTGTTACAATCTCCCCATTGGGCAATGCATAATCCTGTCCCAACAATATGCTATCATTAATAATAGATAATATGGGTGTATCCACTGTAATTTCCCCAAAAAGTGGTATCAATAATCGGAAGATAGAAGAGATTTGTGAGCTATCCAAGGAAAGAGAGTAAAAAAGAAGGCAGCACCCCATCTGGGTAACTGCCCCTTGTTCAACTCCGATAAACTTATGTTTGCAAAGATAGAATGTATAAAACATTATAAAAAACAATCTATACATCTTTCTTACTCATTCAAATTTATTTCTTTAAAAACTGTGAACGTACTAAGCTAGCCGAAGCATCGAACCGTCCCGATAGTAGCGGATATGACCGCATTGTAGAGACGCCCGACCGTGCACCTGTCGTGCTACAGTGGCACGCCCAAAATAAATCGGGCAATACCACCGCCATAGCAGCGGATAGCGGGCAAATCAGTAACGACGAAGTCAAACGCCTTTTCTCCTAATCAATATTATTCTTGTATGTATATTTTCTGTGTTTGTAAATCCCCTACTTTTAGCCAATAAATGCCTTCGTTTAAGTTGGAGATGTTTAATTGGGTTTTGTAATGCTTTGAGTGTAGACTACTTTTCCCTGTGTATTGATGATTTGCAAGTCTATTGCTTTTTCTAGTGTCTGTTCTTCAAGCTCTATATTGATGATGTCAGAACTTGGGTTGTGGTAAACCCCAAATTGCTTATTTAGATTTATTCTAGTTAATACATTCTCATTTTTGGCATAAAATGACAATACAAAGTAAGCTCACCGTCATTTTTGACACAAAATGGCAATAAAGGCTTGATTCTCCTCCATTTTGTTTTTTGCAAAAAATACCGCATATTTGCTACTGTGAAATCAAAAAATTGGAATTTGATGTTCACTTTAGGCATCTTTTCAACCATTTTCTACGTCTTAAAGTTGAAGATTCCATTTAGAGTAGGTTTAACCCAATATTTAGTATAAACCCTAAATGATAAACACGCTCTTATACTAGCAAGTGGATATGTAGTAATATTTAATGAATTGAATAGTAGTGACAATCTAATAATTAGGTTGTTGCCTTCATTTTTATGTAACAAAATGAACTACTAGAAATTAATTGCCTTACTACAAAATACACCTATGAACTTCAATCAATCACCGCTTTTTAAAAAAGCAAATACAGAGCCTCCAACAGCAAAAGACACTCAAAAGGCACTGTTTCAAATTATCAAGCTCCAACTTCCCAAAGGTACTTCATTAGCTGATGTTATTGGCGATTTATTAAGTGTGAGTGCATCTTGTGCTTACCGACGTATAAGAGGTGAGACGCTTCTTGATATTGAAGAACTTTTAATTCTGTCTAAAAAATATCATTTTTCACTAGATGAATTGTTTAATATAGACGCCTCCAATCAAAAAATTCAATTTGAATTTCAAGAGCTATCTTATGACAATCTACTCAACTATTTGGATTATATCTTAGTCAATTTAAAAAGTGCCAAACAATTGACCATTGTTGCCAAGCACATTCCTACTTTTTATATGTTCTTGTTTCCGCAATTGCTTGCTTTTAAGGCTTATTTTTATATGCGTGTCTTATGGCCCAATGAACCTTTTCAAAACAGTGTCCCCATTGAATTCTTTAGAAAATTCATCCATAGAGAACGAAAAGAAATCAAAGACAAATGTGAGGAAATCATTCGTACTTACTTGCTAATTCCTTCTACAGAAATATGGAATGCCAATACCTTTGATGGCCACCTTACCCATATTGAGTATGCCTGGGATTCGGGCTATTTTGTTTCCAAAGAGGAAGCCTTGCAAATAGTTGATGTTACCAAATTACTAATGGAACAAATCAAGAAACAAGCCATCTGTGGAAAAAAGTTTTCCATTGAAAACCCCAAACTGAGCAGCAATGTAAAGATGTATTATTCCAATGGTTTGGAACTAGAACACATTGTTCATAGTGAATCTGAACAGCAAACAAAAGCTTTCTTAATTTACAATACAGGTGATTATTTGGGTACAAGTTCTGAGTACTTTTGTACTCGAACAGAAGAATACATCAACAATGTTTGTAAGTGTTCCAATGTCATCAGTGTATCTGGAGAAAGAGATCGGCATAAAATGTTTAAAATTATTGAACAAAAAATTGATCACTTGCGAGCTAAAATTGAAATGAGTTAATACACAATGCATATTGGATTTAAGCTTGCCAATTTATTTTTCAACTCTTGGGAACAAAGTGCTGCTAAAGCAGCACTTTGTTCCCAAGAGCGTTATTACACCTATCAAGAATTGTATGGTAGAGTCGCTAACATATACCATCATTTAAAAACTGCTAAAATTACTGCTCCGCACATTGGTGTATATGGTGGCAATAATTTTGAAACTGTCGCAAGCATTATCGCTATCTCTGCCTATGGAGCAGCTTATGTCCCACTCAACCCACAATTCCCATCGGAACGCAACAAATTTATGGTGCAAGATTGTAGTTTGGAAGTGGCCCTGAGTACCCAAGCATTGGAAGAAGATACTCTCGGAAAAGATTGTCATATCATCGAAACTACTCCCCTAGCCAATGTACCGCTTGAAGCAACCATCAGTCCTATCTTAAACCAAAAAATCGCTTATATTCTATACACTTCTGGCTCAACAGGGCAACCCAAAGGGGTTCCTGTGTCCCACCAAAACATAGCGCACTTTCTGGATTTTATGCAAAAGACCTATCAATTCCAGTCTACCGACCGTTTTCTACAAATGTTTGATTGGACTGTGCAGCACTCTCCATATAAACAATAATTGCCGTACCACTATCATCACTAGAGTGAATCACTTGATGTTCCATTTTTGAATACAATTTGATTACAGCAAAAAAAAAAGAAGACGAGTAAATGCTCGTCTTCTTGTATAAATTTAAAATTCATAAATATCTGGGGAGGTTTTTCGATATTTTCTTCCTTGAATATTTTCGGTTATAAACCCCGTACCATCTCTGTTACAAAGTGCCAAATGGGCTACACTACAATTTTCGTTGCCATAATGAAAAACCAAATAATTGGAATCACTTGACCAACGTGGTACAGAATGCCCTCGTCCATTTCGTCCCAATATTACATTGCTTGTCGAACTTGAACAACTCCCATCGCTCGGCAAATCACTGAGTTTAACGGAACGCAAATCCCAACGCCCTCTCAAACAATCTGCCAATCTAACCCAGGTTTCAAAAACAATCTCAGTTCCATCGGGCGACCAATAAGGATCAGCATCAATAGCAAAATCATTGTCACACGTTATTTGTTGCTCAAGTGTAGGATTGTTTAAATTTAAAATATAAATCTCTTCATCTTTTGCAAAACAAATAGATTGACCATCAGGTGACCAAGAAGGATCAGTATATTTCCCACCATTGCTGATTTCTTGCAAAACATCCCCTTCAGGATTGGTAACAATTATCGCATATTGACCATCTGATTTTTGAGCAAACATCACCAATTTAGTTCCATCAGGAGACCAGTCTGCGGTTCCTTGTCTTTTCCAATCGTAACGACTCAATGGAATGACCTCACTAACTTCAAAGCTTGTCAAATCCATCATCCATAAAGCATAATGATTGTAATGGTGTTCTTCTTTCCAACGAGGTGTTCTATAGAAAAGCATTTTGGTTTTATCTGGCGACACTCTGGGCCAATAACACTCATAAGCATTATCATCTGTTAATTGAAGTGTCCCTTGGTCCTCATCTCCACTCAAATCCATCACCCATATTTCCTTATTATCCAATGAGTTGGTGTAGCCTTTTCGATTGCTAGAATACAAGATTAAATAATCTTCTGGATTCGCTTCGACCCTAGCACCATCTTCAGTAGCATCTGCTTCTGTTGCCAGTAAGCCTGTCTCTAAATTTTGTGCACGTTTTTTTAATACTTCAAATTTGTCTACATTTGACATTTGTTCAGGAGAAATAGATAGGTCCTCTTCTTTGCTGCAAGCATAAAACAAAAGTATTGGTAAAGCTACCAATACAAGCAATTTGAATGTTTTCATAATTTGTTTTTTGATGTAAGAAAATCCCTACGCCACCAAATCTTATTCGTCAATAAAATTTTCCCATCTAAAACAATTATACACACACACTTATTATCTGCCCCAGCATCTTATTACCCAATTGTCAGAATAAAGCAAATAGAAAAATAATTTGGCAAATTTTGCCAAAACAAGTATTTGCATACCACAACTACTACCTCATTCGTTTGCGTCTATTGCGTTCAAAATCTTCAAATATGTATTCGCCCAATCCTTTGAGGCTGGTAAAAAAGGCTTTGCCATTGTTGACCTCCGTAAATTCTCGTACAAAACTTTGTAGATAGGGGTCTTGCGCAATCATAAAGGTGGTTACTTTGACATTGGCACGCTTACACTTGGCTGCCAAGTTAAGTGTTCGATTGATGATTTTGCGATCCAAACCAAAACTATTTTTGTAGTAGCGTGCGCCCTCTTTTAAGCAGGTGGGTTTGCCATCGGTAATCATAAAAATTTGTTTATTGGGATTTTTTCTTTTGCGCAACAAATCCATCGCCAATTCCAAACCTGCCACCGTATTGGTATGGTAAGGCCCGACTTGTAAATAAGGCAAGTCCTTAATTTTTATCTGCCAAGCATCATTGCCAAATACGATGATGTCCAAGGTGTCTTTGGGGTAACGACGTGTAATGAGTTCCGACAATGCCATTG
>JAHDIA010000397.1 GCA_020631035.1 Chitinophagales bacterium
GAAAACCAGAACTAACTATATAACAAAAATCTACAGAAGGCTCAACACTCGATTCAATAGGAAACCCTAAAGGTATGGCATCACCATCCTTATAAAATTTTACTGTAATAGTGTATTCCCCATTAGGAATACTATAATCATTCATATACAAGTAATTAGCTAAAGAATGTTCAATTGTTACTGTTTGATCATCATTCCAAATTTCCCAAAAAGCTTTGTATGAAGCTAGATCTAAAGAACCATCATAATCTGCATTCCTTGCTACAGTTAAGACATCTGTCTCTTCATTTGCTGTAAGCACTACAAATGGAATATCAGCAGGTAATTCAGTGCAACTCCACTCTATAAATGGATTAGGATTAAAAGGAACATTCTTAAAGTCCCCACTCTCTTTTACTTCTTTAGCAGTAATCGGAGCATCGGTCACTCCAGTCAAAACATCAACTTTTTCGCAACTGGCAAATACACATAGGATTGCCAGTAAATAAAATATTCTCTTCTTCATTTTATTATATTGATTTGGTTAATTAAATATACTTCAAATGTAAGCTGCTTTTACCCTATTTGCCAAGCACATTTTTTGCCCTTTTTAACTACAAAAAAGATTCATCAATGATTTTTTCAGTATTTGTAAAAAACTACATTACAAATACTTAGAATCATTTTTTCACTAGAAAACTATAACCAAAAAATAAGGCTCTACAATGGGCTTTTTCCTATCACAGCTACTGTCAAGTGTTGTCAATTTTACACTTTGAGTAAAATTGGCATCTAAAAATCTTTATAATGGATATGGAAAAAGGCATTGGCGCATTTGTTCCGTCCTTACAAATATAAGCATATTTTGTCAATATGTAGCATCGAAGCATTTAGATGTATTTGAGTAAATGAGTACTTACTCATTAGGGCTAATGAGTGATGAGTTATTACTAAATAAAAAAGGCCACAACAAAATTGTTTGTTGTGACCAGTATAAAATTAACGAACAAGAGCATTTTATACTAAGATAAGACATATTTTTCAATATTGCTATAGTATTTAAGATAAAATCTATATAAAAGTACTTAAAAAGCACCTATTTAACATAAAAAATCCGTTGAGCAGCTTAGATTTACATCTTTCGCCACCCAACGGGAACAAGAGCATAAAATATTTGTTAACTATAAAAACTTTTTAAAAGGCTTTATTACTAGTCATGGTATTGCCTTTTACTAATTTTTGTGTTGGATTTTCTTTGGTACAAGAACTCAACAAAATCATTGTACAAAAAATGAAGGCTACAAAATTTAATGTTTTCATAATTGATTAATTTTAAATTCTAAAAATTACTATTTGATCAATTCAAGTATGCACTCATTTGATCTTTTTAATGCATCTTGGGACTTGCTTATTACCCCAATTGATTATACCTCAAAGTTAAAGCAAAACCTCCCCTACATACAAGTACACATTTTTCACTTTTTATGATTTATTTTTGGAAAAAAAATAGTCCAAATTGCTTAAAACCACCATTACAATCAACTGAAAAACAACAACTTACAACAATCACACAAAAAGTCTCTTTTATTATATTTTTGTTACAAAAAAGATTGTTTTTTTCTCAAAAAATGCTTAAATTGAGGGTACATTTATCTAGCTTGTCGAGAGTGTTTTTATTTTTATGGGGCAAGGTTCAAAGGGAAATGACTGAGTTTGGTCTGCTTAACCCCATATCAAGTATGGGACAAGCATTTAGGCTTCCCCACACATCCCCCTGTTTCCTTAATCGTGAAAATGAGCGATTTTTATTATATGAGGGATGTTTTGTAATTTTGCCTTCCAAAAAACTAATCATTCTAACAACCTACCTACTTCATTGCTATACACCTATGTGATGCTGCCCAATAAGTTGGGTAAGGCTATCTATATGTATACTTAAGAGCTAATTATTTATAGAAAAAAAGGTATCACCTTTTTAATTAGTATAATTAAGCCAAAGAAAGAAAAGCTTATTAAAGGTGACACCTTTAAATCATTAATTAAATAGCCTTCAAGTATATTTGACAAATTGACGAATAGAATAAAACTAGTTTGAATGGACAAGAGCAAATTGGTAGAGATGTTGCGTACCCTCTCTACAGATGAAATGAAAGAATTTAGTAAGTATATGGAGAGCAATACCTCTTTTCGCAAGACAGGGGGCGTGTTTGCCATGTTCAACTACCTAAAAAAACACCACCCAGAATTTCCTGCTAAAAAGATAGACAAAGAGGTGGTTCACAAGAAAATATTCAAAGGAGAGAAAAAATTCAACCGCCGCTTCTTCGATCTAATGTCTCAGTTATACAAGACCCTAGAAGATTTTTTGGTACTCAAAAAATTAGAAGAAAAAGAAATAGAACGCAACTTCTTATTGCTAGAGGTTTTAAAGGAAAGAAAACTAGACAACCTCTTCTTTCTAAAAATCAACAGCATCGAAAAAGAATGGGAGAAAAATCCACCGCCTGGGATAGAGCAATTACACAATGAGTATAAGTTGGCGTATGCTTGTTTTATGCATCCTCAATATTCTACTCTACCCAATTCCCCAATTGGTCCTGATAGTCTTTTAAAAGAAATTGAAAAATACTATTTTTCTTTAAAATTATATTATAATGTACTACTAACAAATAGGGGGAATTATTATATTAATAACAACAAAGAAGAATTTACAGCTTTATTAAATAATTCTCTTGTAACCAATCATACCATTCCACAGGTACAAATATATGCGCTATTATTAAAAGCATACAAAGAGAATCATTTCAAAGAGTACAAAACCTTAAAAAAGCATTTTGTAGATAATTTAAAATTTTATACTAAATATGAAAAACGAGACATATTAATCTTGTTAGAAGGCTATTGTATAAAAGATTATTATATTAATAAAAACATAGAGTCATTAAAAAATTTATTCAATATATATCAATATGGAATAGAACACAAGCTATATATAGAAGATGGATATATTGAAAGTAATAATTTTATAAATATAGTAAATGTTGCTTGTTCTATAAAAGAATTAGATTGGGCTAATAACTTTATAAAACAAAACAATCAATTTTTACAATTAGAGGAACAATCAGATATTATTGCCTTATGTAGTGCTATAGTCAGTTTTAATAAAGAAGATTATGAACAAGTATTGACTATATTAAGTACAGTAAAATTTCAAGATGCCAACTATGCGATACAGGCAAGAGGTTTTCTACTCAAAACATACTATGAATTAGACTACGAATATGAAGAACTTTTTTTCAATTTGGTTAAATCCTTTAGCATTTACTTAAACAGAAATAAACTTATATCTGAGAATATAAAAATAGCAAATCTTAACTTTATAAAATTTATTAACAAACTGCAATTAATAAAAAATGACTCACCACAAAATATTGAAAATTTATTAAAAGAGATGAACAATATTCCAATGATTAGTTATAAAAAATGGTTACTTAGTAAAGTAAATTCTCAGCTAAAAAAGCAAAAGCCCTATCCTTATTAAATAAATAAGAATAGGGATATAGCTTTTCTTTTATAAAAAAATATAATTTATGGTTGGAAAATCGCAGATGTTGCTCCCCCACCATTTCCATTAGCACCACATACAGTATTTGAACTACAACTTCTCCAAGTTTTACCGTTGTCTCCATTTTGCACATCTAAACAAATAGACATTTCAACAGGTATCAAAGTCACATTAGGATATGTCCCCTCTGAATAAATAACTGTCATATCAACTTCTACATTACCTCCTAGTGCTGGTGCTGGATACTCTACAGTAGATGTATTATAGGTAACAGTGTTACCTCCAGCCCATGAACTTACAAAATCCCATTGATAGGCAAATACATTAGCATTAGAATTTAACTCCGGATAAGCACCTCCATAATTAGGGTTTTGTAAGCAATTAAAAGTTAATAGATTGCCATTATCAAAATCAACAACTACCAGAAAAGGTTGTTTATTTAAATAGTCCTCAGGGTCTCCCCAACAAGTTAAACTGCTTTGAATCACTGATTCTTTTTTCTCAGCCACTTGCTCACTCTGGCTTGCAGTGTTCAATTCTGCTAAATCTGTCTTCTGACAGCTTACAAGTGCAAATAGGATTGCACACATCAAAATTACTAGGCTCTTGTTCATTATTATTCGTTTTTAATAGTTAAGTAAATATTCGTTAATTATAGCCCAAAGTTAAGGGAGGAATGCCCACTTGGTCAATTACACTTTTTTGAAAAATTATTGTCGATTTGTGACTGAATCAGCTCCCAAAACAAGCGTAAGCATTTGTTTCTCAACAACTTAAAACCCACTCCAAAACTTCAAATTTTATGCTCAAAAATGCTGTTTTTGAGCATGAAATTTGTTTTGGAGGCATTATTCCCCTTATTTAAGGGCTTATGAGAACAGGAAAAAGAGTGTGTTTAGCGTTTGCGTTTCTTGCATTACATAATATAAAGACTTATATGTCTTATTTGGTAACGATTTTGCCACTATGTCCACTTCCTTGTCTCATATGTTGATATATAGCCCTAAAGACTTAGAGCGTTACCATTTCATCTAAATTTTTATCATTATGGGACAATATAGGCTCCAAACCAACTCAAGGAGGCACCACTACCCAAACCCTCTAGGTAAAATAGGTCTAAACATTCCCCTATTATTAGTTCTGTGTCTTCTTCTTCTCCATTTTGAATTTTCCATTTTGCCAATGTATGACTGTTTAGCCCCCAATCTACTTTCAATTCAATAATCGCAGAAACACTGGGGTCCGTAAGGCTATAATAAGCTCCAAAGTCCTCTTCAAAATCAGGTGTCCAATCAAAATCTGCTTGTACATCTGTGGGGCAATTTGACTGAGCACAGCTTATTTGTTCTGTGTACATCTTTGTAGCATTGCCATCATCAAGTCTCAATTCCCAAGTATAGTTCGCCCAACTAGGAATTTGCCACATTCCTGTATAATCAGGGTTGAGTTTGTACTCTAAATCTAAATGGAAACCACTATCATCAACACCCATTTTTATATAAAATGGATCATCAGACGTATCGCAATCAATATCAAGTAAACTCAGATTATTACCGCCACCACTATAGGCAGTAAAGGTTTGGTTGTGGCTGCCTGCTGGGGTAAAGCTTTGGTCATAATCACCACTGGCAACTTGGGGCGCATCTCCGATGAGCTGTACTACTTTATCATTTTCTATCATTGTAGACTGCTCCAATTCTGTTTTTTGGCAACTTGAAAGTACCAATAAGAGGGCAAAAATTGAAAACACTAAGTTCTTGTTCATTATCATTTTGTTTTAATAGTTAAAAAATTCTGTTAATCAATTGCACTTCAAAATTAAAGGCTAATGGTCTTTTTTGACAACTACATTTTTTAAAAAAATTATTGTCTATTTTGTACAAAATCAACTTTCACATATAGCATAAGCTCCTGTTTATTAACAAGTTGGATTAGCATCAAAACTTTTAGCTTTTTGCTTAAAAAATGTTTATTCACCTTCCCAGACTCAAGGAATGAGTGTTACCAAATTCGCTCCCTTCGACAAGCTTAGGGAGCGTCTTCAAAGAAAAACAGTTCCGACAAAGAACCCAAACAAAGTAAAATACGCCTGATGGCAATGGTACCTGCTGCTTGGAGGGGCATAGTAAAGTAGGGAGTGCCGCAGGCTGAGGTACGAAGACAAGGAACGACCATACTGAACTGCCCAGCCAAGTAGTAAGTACAAATGGACAGCAGGGACGCTCGAACAGACGAAGGTGCCAAACGTTCCGTACAAAAAGACTTATTCAAAAAATTATCTATTGAAAGTTTTTTATGGGCGACTCTCCCCGTTTCAGACCCGAGCAGTCTGGTTTACTTTGCCTGCTTTATCCTAACAGCACACTTATCCATCCCCATACGCCACGCTACAAGAAAAAATGGTTCTTT
>JAHDIA010000398.1 GCA_020631035.1 Chitinophagales bacterium
CAATGACATTATTGAAGATGTAAATGGCGATGGTATCTTTGATGCTAAAGATTGTCAAGGTGCTGATGGTACTCCAGGTTTACAAGGTGCAGTAGGTCCACAAGGTCCAACCGGTCCTAAAGGTAATATTGGTGATACAGGTCCAATCGGTCCTCCAGGTTTGACAGGTCCAACAGGTCCTAAAGGTCCTAAAGGTTCTACAGGTGCTCTTGGTCCAGTAGGTCCAACAGGTCTAAATGGAACAAATGGTATCAACTGTTGGGATTTAGATATGGATGGTATCAATGATCCATTGGAAGATGTAAATGGTGACGGTCTATACAATACAGGTGACTGTGGTTGTGACTGTAGCATGATGGGATTAAAGCCAGAAGCTGAGCAAACCATTATCATTTTACCAGCTACTGATGAAAACTGTGATGATGTTACTAAAGTAGAAGAAAATGCTTCTTCTATTGATGATCTTAAAGCAGCTTTAGGATTGACTACTTCTAAGAATATCCAAGACTTTGGTTCTGTAGCAGCTACTTCAACAGAAGTATTTGTTGAGTACACTGAAGACTTTGCAAGTTCTTTGAAAGAAGGTTCTCTTCCTGTAATTACTATTACTCCTAATCAAGCAGGTGTTTCAGTTTACGTTAAAGAGAAGACTGCTAAAGGATTCACAGTTGTTATTGAAGCATCTAGCAAAACAAATGTTAGCTTTGACTGGATCGCAATTGCAAAAAAATAAGCCTTGCTTATAAAAAGTAATTGCTTAGAATAGCATACAAGCCCCTAGCCGTAAGGCTAGGGGCTTTTTATTTTGTGGGGTATAGAAGAGTAGAAGCCTTGGGATTAGCGGATGGATAAGCTTTGAAACGAAAGAGAACAATAAGCGATACTTACGCCCGACTGTAGAGGAAAGCCCCGTTATAGGTTTGGACTGTTCCTGAGCTTGCTTTAAAATAAAGTAGATGAGGAATAGACGGTTGGGAATGTGACTGTCCTAGGGCTTGGAATGGAAGGCGGGGAGACAAGTTGAACAAAGGGAGGAGTGTTCCGTTCAAATCAAAAAATAATAAACAGTAATAGTGTAAAGAAAATTCAAATAAATCGGTGTTTTTTTTGGCAAAGAGAAAAAAACTCGTACCTTTGCACAGCTTTTTAACACCTATAGTATTAGAAAGTATAATTAAAATATATTAATGGGAGTACAAGGAAACTTTGATAAATTTCTTTTGCAACAAACAAAAAGCAGCTTCCCTCTTAATTAACTAGCCCATTGTTTCTTCCTGGGTAAAAAAGAGGGAATTCCTATATATAGTTTGTCCAAGCTTGTGTCCCTCAAAACAAAAAGCATTATATGCCAACTATCCAACAATTAGTAAGAAAAGGAAGAAAGGTAATCATTACTCCAACAAAGTCTAAAGCACTAGATTCTTGCCCTCAACGAAGAGGTGTTTGTACAAGAGTATATACAACCACTCCTAAGAAGCCAAATTCTGCTTTGCGTAAAGTGGCAAAGGTAAGATTGACAAATGGTAGAGAGGTGATTGCGTATATTCCAGGTGAAGGGCATAATCTTCAAGAGCACTCAATTGTATTGATAAGAGGTGGAAGGGTAAAGGACCTTCCAGGTGTGAGATACCACATTGTAAGAGGTGCATTGGATACTGCAGGGGTGAGTGACAGAAAACAATCAAGATCAAAATATGGGGCTAAAAGACCCAAAAAATAAATAGACCATGAGAAAATCGAGAGCTAAAAAAAGGTACCTGGCACCAGATCCTAAGTATGCTGACCAATTGGTAACTAAGTTTGTAAACAATATGATGTGGAATGGTAAGAAGAGTGTTGCTTACAAAATATTTTATGATGCAATTGATAGGGTTTCAGAAATTACAAATGAGGATGGGCATCAGGTTTGGAAAAAGGGATTGAGTAATGTTGTTCCAGAAGTAGAGGTTAGAAGTAGAAGAATTGGTGGGGCGACTTTTCAGATTCCTACAGAGATCAGACAAGATAGAAAGGTATCTATGGGAATTAAGTGGCTCATTTTGTATGCTAGAAAAAGAAACGGTAAATCGATGGCAGAGAAGTTGGCTGCGGAGATAGTTGCTGCTTCAAGAAAAGAAGGGGCTGCATATAAGAAGCGTGAGGATACCCACAGAATGGCAGAAGCCAACAAAGCTTTCTCACATTTTAGAGTATAAAAATAATCACTAAACAAAGCAAGCTAAACTACAAAAACAAATCAATGGCAAGAGATCTTAAATTTACTAGAAACATTGGTATTGCTGCTCACATTGATGCAGGCAAGACAACTACCACTGAGAGGATTTTGTACTACACAGGAATCACGCACAAGATTGGTGAGGTACACGACGGTGGTGCTACGATGGATTGGATGGAGCAAGAGCAAGAGCGTGGTATTACAATTACTTCGGCTGCAACCAAAACAGAATGGTTGTTGAACAATCAAGCTTATCAGGTCAATATTATTGATACACCAGGTCACGTTGACTTTACTGTTGAGGTAGAGCGTTCTTTGAGAGTTTTGGATGGTGTGGTTGCTTTGTTCTGTGCAGTGTCGGGCGTTGAGCCACAATCTGAAACTGTTTGGAGACAAGCCAATCGTTACAAAGTTCCAAGAATTGGTTTTGTAAATAAAATGGACCGTTCTGGTGCAGACTTTTTGGAAGTGGTTAAACAAGTAAAAGAGATGTTGGGAGCTAACCCAATACCTTTGCAGTTGCCTATTGGAGCAGAAGATGATTTTAAAGGTGTGGTTGATTTGATTACCAATAAAGGAATTGTTTGGGATGAAGAGTCTAGAGGAATGAAATGGGAAGAAATTGATGTTCCTGCTGATATGGTTGAAGAGGTAAATGAATACCGTGAGAAGTTGGTAGAGGCAGTTGCGGAGTATGATGACAGTATTTTGGAGAAGTTTTTTGATGATCCAGATTCGATTTCAAAAGAGGAGTTGATGGAAGCGATTCGTAAGGCTACCATAGATATGTCAATTATTCCTATGATGTGTGGTTCTGCTTTTAAGAACAAAGGAGTTCAAAACTTATTGGATGCTGTATGTACCTATTTGCCTTCTCCTGTTGACATTGATGCAATTGTAGGAATGAATCCTGAGACAGAAAAAGAAGAAACAAGAAAACCAGATGTTAAAGAGCCTTTTTCAGCATTGGCATTTAAAATTGCAACTGACCCTTATGTAGGTAGATTGGCTTTCTTTAGAGTTTATTCTGGTAAATTGGATGCTGGTTCTTATATCTTAAATAACAGAAGTGGCAAGAAAGAGCGTATTTCTCGTATATATCAGATGCACGCTAATAAGCAAAATCCTATTGATGTTATTGAAGCAGGTGATATTGGGGCAGGTGTAGGATTTAAAGATATTAAAACAGGAGATACTCTTTCTGACTTAAAGTCACCAATTGTATTGGAAAGTATGGATTTTCCAGATCCAGTTATCTCTATGGCAATTGAGCCTAAAACTCAAAAGGATGTAGATAAGTTGGGTATGGCCTTGGCTAAATTGGCAGAGGAAGATCCTACCTTTAAAGTTGCTTTTGATGAGAACACAGGTCAGACCGTCATTAGTGGAATGGGTGAGTTGCACTTAGAGATTTTGGTTGATAGATTGAAAAGAGAATTCAATGTAGAATCTAACCAAGGTGCACCACAAGTTAATTATAAAGAAACTGTTACCTTAAAAGTTGAACACAGAGAAATTTATAAGAAGCAGTCAGGTGGTCGTGGTAAGTTTGCCGACATTATTTTTGAAATTATGCCAGCAGAGCCAGATGAAGAGTCTGGAGAAGTTAAAGAAGGATTACAGTTTATTAATGGCATTGTAGGAGGGTCTGTTCCAAGAGAATTTATTCCTTCAGTAGAAAAAGGATTTAAATTGGCGATGAAGACGGGTGTTTTGGCAGGTTATGAAGTTCCGTCTCTTAGAGTTCGATTGTATGATGGAAGCTTCCACGCAGTGGATTCGGATGCAGTTTCTTTTGAGCTTTGTGCAAAAATGGCATTCCGTAATGCTTGTAAAAAAGCAAAGCCAGTATTGTTGGAACCAATTATGAAGCTTGAGGTGATCACACCAGAAGCAAATACAGGAGATGTAGTTGGAGATTTGAATAGAAGAAGAGGGCTTGTAGAGGGAATGGACATTAAAGCAGGAGCACAGGTAATTAAGGCAAAAGTACCTTTATCGGAAATGTTTGGTTATGTTACCTCATTGAGAACCATTACGTCAGGAAGAGCAACTTCTACAATGGAATTTTCTCACTATGAGGCAGCACCATCAGGAATCGCTGAAGAGGTAATTGCTAAATCTCAAGGCAAAGTAAACGTAGAATAAGATATGGCACAAAAAATTAGAATAAAGCTGAAGTCATATGACCATAATTTGGTCGATAAATCAGCAGAGAAAATTGTAAAAACAGTTAGAACAACTGGAGCAGTGGTATCGGGTCCGATACCATTGCCCACTCACAAAAGGGTTTTTACTGTTCTTCGTTCACCACACGTGAATAAGAAATCTAGAGAGCAGTTCCAATTGTGTACATACAAAAGATTGTTAGATATCTATAGCTCAACTTCCAAAACAATTGATGCACTTATGAAATTAGAGTTGCCAAGTGGGGTGGATGTTGAAATAAAAGTTTAAAACATGACAGGATTAATAGGCAAGAAACTGGGTATGACCAGTATTTTTACTGATGCTGGAGAAAGCGTTGCATGTACCATCGTAGAAGCGGGACCGTGTTATGTTACTCAGGTTAAGACAGAAGACGATAAAGATGGGTACGATGCGGTACAGTTGGGTTTTGGCGAACGTAAAGAAAAGAATCTGTCCAAAGCACTTTTGGGACATTTAAAGAAGAGTGGTTCCCAAGGTGTTAGCAAGATAAAGGAATTTAGAGATTTTGAGGAGGAAGTTGCATTGGGTGATTCCATAGATGTTGGAATATTTGAAGAGGGTGATATAGTGAATGTAACAGGTACCAGCAAAGGTAAAGGATTCCAAGGTGTTGTTAAAAGACATGGATTTTCGGGGGTAGGACAACGTTCGCATGGTCAACATAACAGAGAACGTGCTCCAGGATCTGTAGGAGCAGCATCATATCCAGCTAGAGTATTCAAAGGAATGCGTATGGCTGGTAGAACTGGTAACAAACAGGTCAAAGTCAAGAATTTACGAGTTCTTAAGGTATATAAAGACAAAAATATTTTGCTTATCAAAGGAGCCGTACCAGGATCTAATGGAGCAATCATCATTATTGAAAAGTAAGCTAATGAAACTTGATGTATATAGCATAGAAGGAAACGCTACAGGCAAACAGGTAGAGTTGAGCAATGATGTTTTTGGGAAAGAGCCCAATGATCATTGTATTTACTTGGCGGTAAAACAGTACCTCGCCAATCAGCGTCAAGGTACACATAAGTCGAAAGAGCGTAACGAGATTGTAGGTTCTCGTAAAAAATTGAAACGTCAGAAAGGTACAGGAACGGCACGTTTTGGAGACATCAAGAACCCTATTTTTAGAGGTGGGGGAAGAGTTTTTGGGCCTAAACCCAGAGATTATGGCTTCAAGTTGAATAAGAAGGTTAAAAGATTGGCACGTAATTCTGCTTTGGCTTATAAATTGAAAGCAGAGAAGTTGATTGTATTGGAAGATTTTACTTTGGATGCACCAAAGACTAAAGCTTTTGCGGATATTTTGAAGAACCTCAAAGTAGATCAAGGAAAAACTTTGATTGTTGTAAAAGAAGAAAATCGGAACATTACATTGTCAGCTCGCAACTTGCAAAAGACAAAAGTAGTCAAAGCTTCTGGTTTGAATACTTATGAGATAATGAATGCCAATACTTTAGTAGTATCAGAAAGTGTACTTGAAGAAATTGCATAAAATTAGAAAACAGTAAGAAGATGGCTAAAAATATA
>JAHDIA010000399.1 GCA_020631035.1 Chitinophagales bacterium
CCGTTCATAAAGACATTATTATTTATGTTATGTAACCTAAATTTTCAGCGTAAGTTTTTAATTTTTCTTTTAGCATATTTCTTGCACGGTGTAGACGAGACCGCACTGTACCTATAGGAATGTCAATAATCTTTGCCATTTCTTCATAGGTAAAGCCTTGCAAGTCACACAAAACTACAACCGTTCTAAAATCTACTGGTAGTGAATTGAGAGATTTAACAATTTCATCTCCCAACATTCCTTGAAAAATTTCTTCTCTTAAGTCCAAATAACCAACATATTGCGTGTCTTCCGAGTTCTGATAACCTATTACATCTTCGTAATCTACCTTGTAAGGACCTTTTGACTTCTTTCGATAGTCATTAATGAAAGCATTCTTCAAAATTTTAAACAACCATGCTTTAGCATTAGTTCCAACACGATAAGATTCTACAAAACGAAATGCTTTTAAAAGCGTTTCTTGAACCAAATCGTTTGCATCATCCTCATTGTAAGTTAAGTGATATGCAAATGTGAACAAAGCGTCTGCATGAGGCATAAATTCTGATTCAAAAACTTGCGTTTTTTCTTCAGGGGTCAAGCTTTTTTTAAGAGTCTCATTTTCTTGTTCTTGACTTGGATCTGATTCAGAAACTTGTGTTTTTTCTTCAGAAGTCAAGTCTTTTTCAGAATTTTCCAACTCTTTTTGCTCTTGACTAGGTGTTGTATCATTTTCATCTACTATCATACCAATAGGTGTGTATTATGGAATAAATTGTTCACTAGCAAGTTTTATTACCAAGTGAATGTTGCATCATTTGCCAAACATTAAAAGGTACATTTTGGTGTACCAAGGCATACAACATTCTTACTTATACCTCAATTATTGCTCAAAGTTATGTCTATTTTGGATAAAAGCTTGCTAAAACACCTTACAATTTATCTCTTTTTTCTCAATTCTACCAAAGTTTTTGCCCTAAAATTGACGCATTTGCCCCTTTTTGATTCCATATTCAATAAAAAGTAACATGAAAAAGCAGAACATTGTATTTTCAAATAAAGTGGACTTTTAAATGCAGAGTGGGGTTTGAGTGAATGGTTGAATGTGTAATTAGTTGAATGCTTGAATGTGTAATTGGTTGAATGCTTGAATGTGTAATTGGTTGAATGCTTGAATGTGTAATTGAGTTAAGATGCTAACCTAATCAACCTAATTTACTATAATGGGGCAACGTATGTGACTTTGAGGCTGCATTTTGGTCTGGTTAACCAACGCATATTTTAGGCTGCGTCGTAAATGGTATCCATCCGCTCATCCTACGCTGGGCAGAATCACTCGCCAAAAATGGTCAGGTCAAAGAACCAACATTTATTCAAAAGGATTGCTAAAAGCGGGATTGGTGATAAAACTCGAATCGGTAAGGGTATGTAAAAAGGCGATGAGTGCTGCTTTTTCTTCGGGTGTAAAGTTGACATTTTCACCAGTAGTATACTCGCTGCCCAGTTCAGGAGAAAGGGTCGGGGAATTGTGTATACCATTGCTATAGTGGTCTATGACTTCTTCGAGTGTGGCAAAGCGTCCGTCATGCATATAAGGTGGAGTGAGTGCGATGTTGCGAAGTGATGGCGTTTTGAATTTGCCATAGTCTTCAGGAACACCTGTTACGGCTCCCAATCCTGGATCAGGAAAGTCAAGGTGATTTTCGACAGCATCTAAGCCATTGTTTTTAAAAGCAAACTCCGTAAACAGTTTTCCTCCTCCAAAATGGCAATGGAAGCACTCAGCTTCTCCTAGCATACCATTCTCTGTAATAAAAATATTGTATCCTTGTGCTTCCAATTCTGTTGGATTGCTGCTAGAGGTTTGAAATTGGTCGAAGCGGGAATTGGCAGAAATCAAGGTACGCATAAATTGAGAAATGGCTTTGGCTGCTAAGTCCTCAGAAGGTGCTGCATTGAAGGCTTTGGCAAAACGCAATGGATAGTTGGGATGAGCTTTGAGTTTGGCAATCAAATCGGGTAAAGATTGGTGTAATTCTATTGGATTTGTAATGGGTTCAAGTGATTGTTGTTCGAGTGTAGCCTTTGAGCCATCCCAAGTAAAAGGTTGATTAAGACCATAGGCTAAATTGAACAGGGGCATAGAATTGCGTGTACCATTGATGCCATCTATACCTGGAGAAGTCGTTCGGGGATCTGCAAAGGCGTTTTCTTGGCGGTGACAAGTGGCGCAAGACATGGTACTATCTGCCGACAAAATGGGATCATAAAAAAGCATACGACCCAATAGTACGCCTTCATTGGTTAGTGGATTGTCAGGAGGAATGATGGGTTGAGGAAAACCATTGGGAATATTGAGTTGGTAAGCTGTTTGGGTATAAGTTGAATCTAAAACATTGTTTCCTGTGGTATCATTAGGATTGGTACTTGTGGTGTCTTGCATATCGGGAGTATCGCCATTGGGGGCATTGTCTTTTTGGCAAGACAAGACATAAAGGGTAAAATAGCAAAACAAAAATATAAGTACCGTATTTCTCATTGAGTTATAACGTATTTTGTTGGGTCAGAGTTGTTATTAAAACTTAGTTTTGTATAGTTTCAGTTCAGGAATAAAATTGAAGTCTTTTTTATCAAGTGTATACAATTCCAAATTGTTTTCAATTGCAATTGAAGCAATAATTGCATCTGCTATTCTAAGTTTATGACTTATAGAGTAAATTTGCATCAAGTTTACAAATGTTCTAGAAACTTTTTTGTCAAGGTGGTAAATAGTGTGCTGTTTGAGTGTTGTTATAATTGTTTTTAATTCATTTTTGTTAATTGCACCATAGTATAGTTCAGCCATTGTTATTACTGTGATGCCTAGATTTTCTTCACCAATTTGAATTATCTCATTGATAATTTTTTCATTTCCTTTGAATATTTCAATAATGATATTTGAATCACATAATACTATTTTTCTTTTTCCCATGCCTCATCTCTAAATTGGTTATTATTAATATTTCTATTTTTCCAGATTCCAGCAAGTGAAAGTACAGAATCGCTTTTGTGTTGACTTAATTTCTCATCTTTAATGATTTCTATAGTGATGCCTTCTATAGATGCCAATTGTTCAAGGGCTTTGTCTATTTTAGTGGGATCATCTGATTGTATCATTACTGTTGTCATATTATTTGAGTTTTAATCAATAATAAACTCTTTTTAGCATAAATCCTAATTATTTTTTGCTTTCTAAGGTTTAAAAGATTCTTCTAGCAAAAAGTGTTCATCAGTCAAAGAGTGTAAGAAAGCAATGAGTGCTTCTTGTTCTTCTGCGCTTAAATTTAAGGGTTTGATTCGTGTATCTTTGTTAGGGTGGGAAGTGCCACCAGTATTGTAATGCGCTACCACTTCTTCCAAGTTTGGAAGGCTACCATCGTGCATATAAGGGGCTGTTTGGGCAATGTTGCGTAGTGTCGGTATTTTGAATTTACCTTTATCATTGTCTTCAAAAGTAATGCGGTAACGTCCTAGGTCAGTATAGTTTGTATAAAGCCCATTGTTGACAAAATCATAATTGGTGAAATTGAAGCCACTGTGGCAAGAACTGCATTGTGTTCGTTCACTAAAAAACAATTCCAATCCTGTTTGTTCTTGACTATTGAGTGCAGTTGCATTTCCTTGAAATTGGTATTGGTCGTAAGGAGAATTGCCCGAAATCAATGTACGTTCAAAACAGGCAATGGCACGGGTAATGGCAAAGGCATCTACCTCTCGTCCAAAAGCTTCCTGAATGAGCGTGGGGTAGTGTGGGTGTTTCGCCAAGCGTTGTACGGCTTCCAGCATTGTAAAGCCCATCTCGGTCTCATCTTCTATGGGAACAGCCACTTGGCGTTCGAGATTGGGAACACCTCCATCTTTGAACAAATAGGGATGATAGGCTACATTGGCTAGGGTAGCGGTATTTCTAAAACCCAATTTTTCTTCTATGCCAATGCTGATAGGCAAACTATCTGTAAAAGCAACTTCCTGAAAATGACAAGAACCACAAGAAATACTGGAATCTCTTGATAGAATGGGATCGAAAAAAAGCATTTTACCCAATGCAATTTTCTCTAGCGTCATTGGGTTGTCTTCAGGTATTTCAGGAGTGGGGAAACCAAGGGGAAGATTGAAGGTGTAGGGGGGGGCTTGAAGTTGAGAATTGGTATTGGACGTATCTTTCTCACAAGCTACAAAAGCCCATAAACACAAAAAGATTGAAACAAGCCGTAATAGATTGCTCCAGTTTGTGATTTGTATCGACCGATGTATTATCATTTCTTGGGCAATGAGAAATCTATAAAATATTGACTACCTACTAAAAATGGCAGGTACATTCTTTATTCTGTCAAGTCAAAACACAATGCTATATTATCCGAAATTTGTTCGGCAACTTCTGTCAATGAATGAGATTGGTTTACTTCAAACATATCAATGGAGTGGGTCTTGTTAAAGATTTGGTCCATATTTAAATTGAGTTGAAGATCGAGATTGCCATCTTTTTCGACTGTAAAGTTTTGCGTTAGGCTTACTTCTCTGTACAATTCATCAAAGCCAGTGTCGTAGGCAAAAGATTTTTCAAATAGTTCTGTGGCTTCTCTGGGTTCTGTATCTATTCGTCCATGTAGCATCACAAATTTGTATTTGCTTGCCCATCCCCAGTGGGTGCCTTGTGCGTAACTCAATGGATGCTCAACATCTAAGGAATTGGAATTAGGATCTGTTGCATTGGTTGTACTGTCTAAGCCAATGGCAAAGTTGAGGGCTTTGTAATTGCCTTCTGCTACATTGGCTATAATGGATGTAGGGTCGGCGAAGTCATACAATATCACATCAGCTAAAGGATGTACTTCGTCATTTTCGTCTACCAATTCAATATTGGAGAGGTAAAATTTGACCAGTTCATATTTGACGTATTGGTCCATATGATTGGTGTAAACTTTGTTGAGTTCAAATGGGGTGTTGTTGTATGAAGGAGCAATAGACAAAGCAACTTCACCTTCCCCATCTTTGCTACAAGAACTGGCTAAAATGAGGAGAGCTATGAATAAGAAAGAAGCATATTTTTTAAACATATTGAATGGTTTTATGGGTGTTCTTAGTTGAGTTGTTTTAATATTTCACTGATGTTAGAACGTTGTCGGTAATCGGTATCAAAATGAACATATCGGATGTTGCCATCACTGCCAATGATGTAAGTGGCAGGTACGGGCAATACATCGTCTTTGTTGCCATTGGCTCTGCGACTCATACCCAATACCAAGTTGTAAAATCTAGGGACAGTTTCCTTGTCCAAACTGTAGGCTACTCCATAGGCTTCCATAATACTGTAATCTGAGTCAGAAATGATCGGGAAAGTAGCATCTGTTTTGCGCTCTGTTTTTTCAACAGACTTTTCTTTTTCGGGTGTAACGACTACTACCTCAGCACCGCTGTCTACAATCATTTGTAGGCTGTCTTGTAAACTGCTTAGGTGTCTTTTGCAGTAAGGACACCAATTGCCTCGATAAAAAACCAATACTACTTCTTTGTCTTGTTCAAGCAGGGTTTGTAAAGCAATTGTTTCTCCATCTGAATCCAATCCTTCAAAAAGTGGAGCCATACTACCAACTTCTAATGGTGCATCGTATTGAGCCATTAAAGAAACAGAGGCAAATAATAAACAAATAAAAGAATGAAGTAACTTCATATGATGATTGTATTGAAATTCGTAATTAATAACGAACGAAGTTCTGAAATAGTTGATTTAGTAATGCTAAAATAATAACCTATCATTTTATGCTGCGACATTTTCTGATCTACTGCATCAAAAATACTCGCCTTAGCTCTGCTAGGACTGGAATGCCAGCCCAGTCCGCTTTTTTTCTTTGTATATCAAAAAATCTCTTTGCCTAAAATCGAAACTTTATTTTTTCAACATTACTTATGGTAAAGAATTAAG
>JAHDIA010000400.1 GCA_020631035.1 Chitinophagales bacterium
GTTTTAAGTCTACAGATTTTAAAACCCTACCATTGACATCTAATAATTGTATGTTTAAATTGGGATGTTGCTCAAAATTAGATAGTGATATATTCAAGTAAGTATTGGCTGGGTTGGGATATAAAAAGATATTGCTCAACACTCCTACACCTTCCTCAATGCCATTGTTGATTTCAGGTTGACAAGTGGTAATGCCTTCACGCATATAATGGATATTTTCAGCTGTATAACAACGTAAAGGAAAATAAGGTACTCTAACAGTATCAACAAAGCATATAGGGTTATAGATAAATAAGTTACCTATGTACTGAACAACTGGTCCTTGCTTACAAACTCCTTCCTGCTCCAACACTCCTGTTAAGTCTCTATGTACATACAATACTTTTAAGTTTTGACCATTAATTTGCAACCATCCTATAGAGTCTACAGCTACTTTATTAGGCAAATAATGATAAGATGGAACAAGTGGATTGACATAATGAGCGTAAGGAGTTTCATACAAGCATACACTATCTCCTACCTCAACTGTAAAATCATAATATTTATAAAAAGCACCATCTGTATAATGCATTACACTATCTGCATCTCCATACATAATTTCCTGATGAATGGTATCTATTTCTCCTGTGTTAGTGTTAATCACTCGAAACTCTAAAATCTTTGCACTCTCATTGTCTATAAATGTGTCTTTTATAGACTCGACTTCTAAGTAGTGATTGTATTCATAATCATAATACCAGATTGCTCCAATAGGGGCAAATTCATCTTGTGCTAGTGTGTTAATGGAAAAACACCATAACAACAAAACAATGATTTTCTTCATTTTAGTTAGCTTTATAAGCATACATTGCCTACTATTGAGATATGTTGCCCATACCAATAAATAAGATAAGGTGTTAAAAATGCAAGGTATTTGCCCAATGTGTGATCCCTAAACCAAAGTTAATATATTTTCGCGATAAATGCAATCACTTTAACTTTTAAATCAAAATATATTTAGAGCTAAAAATTAAGCTCCCTATCTATTTACATCCTCACTATGTTCTTTTGCCAAAACAGGGGGCATCAACTTACTTAACAGATGCCCTACAGATGCCCGTCATCTTCGACGAAGGGCTGAACAAAGGGTCCTACGCCTGATGGTAGTGGTACCTGCTGCCGAGATAGCCCAATGAGACAAGGAGGGACGACGGCTGACGATAGGAAGACTAGACACGACTATGGCGAAGGGGCTAGGGAGATAGCAAGTACAAACGAACAGCAGGGAGACACCTTTGGTTCAAAGCTCTGAGCATTCCGTTCAAAAATGTCTAATGATTGACAAGGTAGATATTTACTGCTTGACTTTTGTTGCTTATTGTCTTGTATCCTCACTAATTGTTTAATATTTGTCCTGCTTATCAGTCACTACCCCCAATAAATATTAGATTTATACTTATGTAACATTCAAAAAATAACCGCTTCGGCGGTCCGATTCAGCATTTGAGCTGGTATGCCAGCCCAGTGCGACATTTTCCGTTCTACTACCGAAGTGTCGGACCAGTCAAAAATGCTCGCCTTAGCGCTGCTAGGACTGGAATGCCAGCCCAGTGTGCTTTTTTCCGCATCGGCGGACCGCTTGTATAACGAAAAATCTCTTTGTTGAAATGTCGAATTAATTATTTAAACGTTACTTATATTTACGAATCCCTTAATTCACAATGTTTTATCAATGAAAACACTTCTTTCTTTCTTATTATGTTTTATTTCATTGGGTTTGATTGGTCAGTCTTATTGGACCGAAATCAATGAAAGCAATTTCAAAAGCTTGGGTGAACGACAAATCATTCCGAATGATTACCGCAGCTTTGAACTCGACCTAAAAATGCTCAAAAGCTTGTTGGGAACCGCTCCTGAACGTTTTTCGACAACAAACAAAAATGCTGAGACTTTATTGGAAGTCCCACTGGCTGATGGTAGTATGGTACAATTCCAAGTCTATGAAGCTCCTATGATGGAACAGGAATTGGCCGACAAATATCCAGACATTAAAACTTATGTGGGCATTGGCAAAGATGATCCATTGATGCGCATTCGTTTCGATGTAACCTCCAAGGGATTTCACGCAATGATTCGTACAAATGACAATTGGGTATTCATTGATCCATATGCCAGTGATGATGACAAACACTATGTTTGTTATTACAAAAAAGATTATCCTCAGACACTCGACAATGCTTTTGCCTGTCACTTTGAAAACACCAAAGTTGACAAGTCTAAGCTCTCAATAGAAGCAAATGATTTTAAAAGCATGGCGGGTGATTGTATGTTGCGTTCTTATCGTTTGGCAGTAGCCACCACAGGCGAATATACCAGCTTTCACGGTGGCTCAACTAGTGGCCTCTCTGCCGTTGTTACCGCCATCAATAGAGTCAATGAAGTCTACGAAAATGATTTGGCAATCACCTTCAATTTGATTGGAAACAATGATTTAATTATTTATACCAACTCTTCGACTGATCCCTATACCAACAACAATGGAAGTGCAATGTTGTCTCAAAATCAATCAAACCTCAACAGTGTCATTGGTTCAGCCAATTACGACATTGGTCACGTATTTAGTACTGGTGGTGGTGGAATTGCAGGTTGGGGGGTCGTTTGTACCAACAACAAAGCTCATGGCGTTACAGGCTTGCCCACTCCAACAGGTGATCCATTTTACATAGACTATGTGGCGCACGAAATAGGGCATCAATTTGGTGGTAGTCATACTTTCAATAATTCTTGCAATAGCAACCGTTATGGTCCTACCGCAGTGGAGCCAGGTAGTGGTTCGACCATTATGGGCTATGCGGGTATTTGCTCGCCTAATGTTCAAGATAATAGCGACCCTTATTTCCACGCCATCAGTTTGCAAGAGATGAGCTTTTTCTCCAACAATAGTAGTGGAAATGCCTGTGCCAATACCATCAGTACAGGCAATAGCCAACCAATCGTTGAAGATGTTCCCAATTATGTCATTCCTATTTCTACCCCTTTTAGCTTAACTGCTGAGGCGTCTGATGCCAATGGAGATGTATTGACTTATTGTTGGGAACAAATGGACAATGAAATAGCTTCTATGCCACCTAATTCAAGTAGTACTGGCGGTCCATTGTTCCGTTCTTTGAATCCCACAACTTCTCCAACTCGTACTTTTCCCAATATGACAACCATTGTATTTAACAGTAACAATACTTGGGAAAAGTTACCAAGTGTGTCAAGGTCTATGGATTTTAGAGTAACCATAAGAGACAATCGATTGGGTGGTGGTTGTACCACTGAAGATGATGTACAAGTTACTTCTACGACCAGTGCTGGTCCATTTTTGGTGACCAACCCGAATAGTAGTACAACTTGGAATGTAGGGAGTATCCAAACCATTACCTGGGATGTTGCCAATACCAATGTAGCACCAGTCAGTTGTGCCAATGTTGATGTGTTGATGTCTACTGATGGTGGCTATACCTATCCTATTACTTTGGCGAGTGGTGTTGCCAACAATGGATCTTATACCATAACGGTACCCAATTATCCAAGCAATCTTTGTAGAATTAAAATAGCTTGTTCTGACAATATATTCTTTGACATTTCCAATCAGAACTTTAGTATAGACGCAAGTGTTCCAAGCTTTTTATTGGATGCCATTAGTCCTAACTTGAGTATTTGCCAAGGAGAAAATGCTGTGTTCAATATTCCGATTACAGCCATTGCTGGTTTTAACAATTCCATCAATTTGAGTGTAAGTGGTGTTCCTTCTGGAGCTGCTGCAACTTTCTCAAACAATCCTGCAACCGCTGGCAGTACGGTCAATTTAACCATCTCTAATACGGCTAGTTTGGTATCAGGCAATTACAATTTGGTTTTAAATGGGGTAAGTGGAAGCGATAGTAAAAACCTCAACTTGGTATTGAGTGTTGGTACACCCAGTAGTCCTACACTTGATATGCCTGCTTATGCAAGCCTTAATGTGGCATTGCTGCCTACTTTGAGTTGGGATGAAGTCTTAGGTGCATCTAGTTATTCTATAGAGATTGCATCGGATTTTAATTTTCTCAATCTCATTGAAAGTACCAACAACATCAGTGGCAATGAATATACAGTAAATACTGCTCTTGATGAACTCAGTACTTACTACTGGCGTATTTCTGCTATAAACAATTGTGGAAATGCAGTTTCTTCAACTTATTATTTTGAAACAGCCAATCTTGTCTATTGCTCTTCTTCTGGAGTAAACACAAACTTTGAATGGATACAAGCGGTAAGTATAGCAGATATAAATAATTCTTCTGGTAACAATGGCGGCTACCAAGACTTTACAAATATTGTGGGCAATGTAATAGCAGGCGATAGTTACCCAGTTAGTTTGACTCCTGGCTTTAGTGGTCAAACTTATCCTGAATATTGGCGAATTTGGATTGACTTTAATAGGGATGGTGACTTTACTGATGGAAATGAAACCGTTTTTGATTCCAATGGGACTTTTAACTCAACAGTCACAGGTACAATGAACATTCCTGCTGATGTAGCTTCTGGTGCCGCAACTATGCGGGTATCAATGAATTGGGATGCACCTCAATCGCCTTGTGGTAATTTGGATTATGCAGAAATTGAAGATTATACTGTAATGATTGCTACCAATTGCATAGATACTGACAATGATGGAGTATGTAACTCTGATGACCTCTGTCCCAATGGTGATGACAATGTGGACATTGACAACAATGGCACACCCGACGCTTGTCAAGCCTCAAAAGTTGCGCTTAAAGTGATGTTGGAGGGAGCTTACAATCCAACGCTTGGTCAAATGGATACCAAACTCAATGATTTGGGTTTGCTTCCACTTTCACACCCTTATGACGATCCCAATACATACAATTATCAAGGAACTGCCACTGTCAGTAGTTTCCCTACGAATGTGGTTGATTGGATTTATGTTGAGGCTCGTTCGGGTTTGAGCAATTCCAATTTTGTCGAACACAAAATAGGTTTATTGCTCAATGATGGTTCCATCAAAGATTTGGATGGTGTATCTGATTTGAGTTTCAATTTGCCCATTGGAGGCAATTATTACTTTGTAGTACGCCATAGAAACCACTTAGATGTAATGACAGCAAGTTCTTTGACACACGCCCTTACAATGTCTTATGATTTTACAAGCAATGCTACCCAAGCCTACATTGGTGTACAAAAAACACTCCCCGATGGCAAAGCGGTTATGTTTGCAGGAGACATTGACCAAAGTATGGACATTCAAAACAATGACTACGATTCTTGGAAAATCGATCCTGCTATTTTACAAACCTATGATCTTCGAGACATTTCTTTAGATGGTCAGGTTCAAGTAACCGATGCCGATATGTGGTACAACAATCGCTCCACCAATTCTCCACCTGAATTGGATTATTAATATCATTTGGTACTTTAGCGAATATTGTTTAATTTCATAGCTTCAACCCCGACTCAAATGAAAAAAACCTTCCTGTTAACAGGAAGGTTTTTTCCTTCTTATTTTTAGAGTATGCTTGATCCAAATAAATGTACTCCATTGTTTTCCACTATTTTTATTTTTCTGAATAAAAAGTGCTCAATTAATTGTCTAATGTAACAAAGCCCTTATATGAAAAAATTACTCTGGCTCATTCCTATTGTTTTAATTGCCATTCAATTTATCCGAATAGACAAAACCAATCCGCCTGTTTTAGCTGCTAAGGATTTTCTGACCACCCATGAAGCCCCAGCAGATGTTGTCACTTTATTCAAAAATGCTTGTTATGATTGTCACTCCAACGAAACCCAATACCCTTGGTATACCAATATAGCCCCCGTTTCTTTTTGGATTAAGGGACACATAGACAATGCTAGAGAGAATGTCAATTATTCTGAATGGGAAGATTTTTCAGC
>JAHDIA010000401.1 GCA_020631035.1 Chitinophagales bacterium
CAGAGAAATATTGAAGTATGGAGGCGATGCAAGTCAATTTATTCCGCAGCCCATTCAAGGAATGTTGGTTTGAGTTGTGAGTTGTGAGTTGTGAGTTGTGAGTTGTGGGAACAGGGAATGAACAGCTAACTTATAATTTACAACTCTCAACTTTTTATGGTGCAACGCTACTGCTTCTAGGCTGCGGTAAGTCTGGTTATCGGGCGCATGCTTTGGGCTGCGTCTTCAATTGCATCCACCCGCTTCATCCTTCCCTTTTTTTAAAAAATCACTCTCCAAGAATTGTCAAAGAATGGTAAAAAATAGTGTAGCAAGTGGGCTGCTACACTATCAAAAGGAATAACTAAAATTTGATAATAGAAATTATTGGACAATTAATTTAATAACTTGTCTTTGAGTATTGTACCTGATTTCAACTAAGTATATTCCTGCTTGTTCTGGTGCAGTTAAACTTTGTCGGAAGCTTTCTTGCATTCCTATATTAAAGCTTGTCTGTTGTATGGTTTCTCCAATTGGATTGTGAACCAAAATATTGACGACTCCAGTACCTTTGAGTGGCATTTCAATTTGAAAATTCCCTTTGGTAGGGTTCGGGTAAATTCGACAAAAATCTTTTGACTGATTTGCTCCAACATTTACCAAGTTGTTCATTTGTGTTTGTGCCACTAGTCCCCAGCCCAATAAACTAATTAAAACAATAAGTTGCTTCATAAATAGAAAGGATTTTTAATTAGAAAATTCACCCTTAATCACTTCCTTATACATTTGCAAAATTATCCTAAACTTTTTTGGATTGCCATAGGTATTTCATTTTTTGTCAAGGGGTAAATCGTTCAAAACTAGCGGGTAATTGTCTATTGTTAGTAAAACCCAAAGTTTGTTTGGTGTAACAGATGGGTAAAAAACAATTGACATACAAACAGTGCAGCAAAAGCCTGAAGCCTTCGCCACACTGTAACAATGTAAGGTTGGGGTTTAATTAAATTTTATTGACTATTATAGACTAGTGAACAAGCAATCGACTTATTTGTGTTTGGAAGTTGTGCTTGATTTCGACTAAGTATACTCCTGGCTGTTCAGGTGCAGTTAAACTTTGTCGAAAGCCTTCTTGTTCATCCACATTGTAACTTGCTTGCTTTACAACTTGCCCCAATTGATTGTACAGCAAAATGTTGACGATTCCCGTTCCTTTAAGTGGCATTTCTATTTGGAATTGCCCTTGGGTTGGATTCGGGTAAATGCGGCAAAAATCTTCTGTGACAATGTTTGCCAAGCGATCTGCATTGGAACAAGCCGTACCAGATGCAACTGATAGGTAAACCGAAGGAGCAATGATCACTTGCTGACCGTTGCTTACTGACACTGTAACCTTGTAATTGACTTGATTGGCTTCCAAATTGTCTAAACAAGGCTGAACAGTAGGCGTAGTGGTCATCATAATGCTTGACACTCCTGTTGATTCATTGGTAAAGGTCCAAGTATAAGTCAAATTGGGTTCACTTTGCCAGTCACCCGATACATTGACTTGTACATTGGGGTTGATGGGTGAGTATCCCCACCAAACATCTGAGGCAAGCCAAGCTCCACCATTGAGTGGTGCGCTTCCTCCACCTGTACTGCCATTGCAAGAAGCACCTGGCTCAACAGTAATGTACACTGGTGGAGCACTAATACTTTGTTGACCATTGCTCACTTCTACAGTTGTTTCGTAATTGACTGTATTGCTTCCAATATTGTCTAGGCAGGGTTGGGTTGTAGGGGAATTAGTGTTCATTGTTATGACTTGCCCTGTTGATTGATTGGTAAAGGTCCAAGTATAGGTCAAATTGGGTTCACTTTGCCAATCACCTGATACATTGACTTGTACATTGGGATTGATGGGTGAATGTCCCCACCAGACATCAGATGCCAACCAAGCATCGCCACTCAAGCTTCCTCCGCCAGGATTGCCACTACAAGACGTACCTGGCTCGACAGTGATATATACTGGTGGAGCACTGATACTCTGTTGACCATTGCTTACTTCTACATTTACTTCATAGTTTACGTACCCGCTTTCGGTATTGTCCAAACAAGCTTGAGCAGTAGGCGAACTGTTTGCGATAATAGTTGACAAACCCGTTGATTGATTGGTAAAAATCCAAGTATAGGTCAAATTGGGTTCGTTTTGCCAGTCGCCCGATAAATTGACTTGTACATTGGGATTGATAGGTGAATATCCCCACCAAACATCAGAGGCGAGCCAGGCGTCACCCTCTAGTGTTGCACAAAGATTGTTGTAATCATAAGGGCAGGCATCACAAACATCTCCTGCTCCATCCCCATCGCTGTTTTGTTGATTTGGATTCGCTACAAAAGGACAATTGTCAACATTGTCCGCTACTCCGTCACCATCTGTATCGGGATCATTTGGTGTCGTACTTTCACAATAAACAATAGCATCACAATCCAATGAATTGGATAAAGCAACAGCCTCATCAAAATCTACAAAATAGTGCCACCAGTTGTTGAGTTTATTGCCAAACAAACCTTCGTAATGTGGTAATTTTGCAAACCACCAATTCATAAAACCTTCGTGGCTACATTGCCACTCAGTACAATTGACTTGTTCACTTTGTCCCCCTAAAAATGGATAATGGTCCCAGTCTTGGTGGAAACAAGGCACAAATGCATTGTTTCCATATTCATAATCTTCAGTGGCATTAGGAGGAAAATGGATGTTTCCAATATTTGCTTCTCCTGGACCTACTTGATCGTATGTGGAGTAGATTTCCCATCTATTTTTATCTGTTGCATTATAGTCCCATCTACCATATACTTGTTTCATTACATTTTCGACACGGTGCCCAATGCTGTGCATCGCTTGGTCATAAGTACGTTCATAATTGAAACCCATTACAGGCAATTTTTCGATACAAGTTGAATTGGTAATGACAGGACCATTGATCCAAAACGCTTCTTCACCTGCCATTCTTGCCTCATACATACCTGCTATAGCGTGGGACCATACCCAAACTTCTGTAATGTCTCCATTGTTTACTTGACTACAAAAATCGTAGTGATTTAACATTGCTTCATAATCATACGCCACTAAACCTTGTGCTTCGTAATCTCTCAAAGTTTGCCAATTGGCTTCAGCATAATAATCGCTCATTTCTTCTGCTGTAGGTATTACCCCATCTATCCTTGTAAATAAAGTAGTTGCATCTATAACAGATACAATCTCATAACCAACTGTTCCACCAGAAGCTGCTTCCATTGCTGCTTCAAGTTGAGTGGTCAAAACATTAGGGTCATTCCATCCATTGAGTTCGTGCAATCTCTGGTTGCCTTCACTAGCTATAATAGGGTCCTCAATGAGTACAGCTATTTTTGCAGTTAATTGAGGGGCTGGATTAGCAGTAACTCCTTGACTTTCTATACATACTGGAATGGTTTGACTGAATCCACTAGCTGATAGAAGAAGGTCTGTTGTACCTAGTTGGTTGGCAGTCAATACATCTCCATTAACTTGCAAAATTGATCCATCACTGCTTTGAAGTGTTGGACTTTCACTAATGGGAAAATAATACCCATTGGGGTCAACCAAGTTGACAGAATTGTCAAAAGTAAATTGGTCGCCTACACCTAAATGAATAGATGATGGACATATTTCTAAACCATTGCTTAAGTCAAAAAGTCCAAAAAGTTGCCATTCGTTAAGGTGAACATAATTATCTCCTACTGTTCGAGTAAGCGTTAATTTGATTTTTTGGACAGTTGTATTATTAAGCGACTGCTCATCATATGTATTTTGAATGATAGCTACATTTTGAAATTGAGTAGTATATGATCCAGATTGAGTATCAAAATCGGCAATACTAGCTGCTGTTTCTATCTTCCACATTCCATCTTGACCAGACATAATTTGCGATTTGGTCAATTGGATGGGGCTAGGAAATTCGATGGTAATTTCGAGTGGGTTGATAGATGGTGTACGAGCCAAACTTGCCTCATCTCCATCAAAAGCATCTACAATAGAGCCTATATCAAAACTAGTATGCTCTACAGTTGCATACCCACCATACAGCCATTCTGACAGATTTAATTCCATTTCGGTGGCTTGTGCTTTTGCCATCAATCCTAGACAAAGCAATCCCATTAAGACTATACATCTTTTCATAAAAAAGGTTTTTAATTAGTTCAACAATAAATAATGGTAATCCTTATAGTCCACCTAGTATGATGTATTTAATACCTTCATGAAGTATGTTGCAAAACTACTGGAAACATTATATGTCTGCCACTAATTCTCATATTTTATAAGGGGGGAAATCGTTCAAAACGGATGGACATTTGTGTCAAACTGTGTAAATCAAGGCTTTTAATTCAAGTAAAAGCAGGAAAAAGAAAATAATTTCAAAAATTGATAATTCTAAAATGCAGTAAGCATGTCATTCTGACAGGAAAGTAATTATATGTTTGGCGTGAAGCGGATGGAAAAACGAAACGACAAAGGACTACAAGAAACGATGCCTACGCCTGATTGTAGTGGATAGCCCACAGCGGGGCTTCGACAGGCTCAGCCTCCTTTGTAGTCAAACTTTCGTTTAGGGTTTCGCTCAGTGAGCCTGTCGAACTGAAGCGAGGACTAGAAACGTAAAGCAGGGAGAAACGAAAGTTTGAAAAATCAGCGTTCCGTTCTATTTATTTTCATTCTATTTATTAGGATATTAAGCTCGTCCATAAAGTTCTAGGAGTGTTTGAAGCTTGTCTCCATATTCTTCGGTATCGCCATAATTTTCGTTTAGGGCATCGAGTACCCATTCCCAATCACAATCGACTTCGGTGATGTAATCAAGTGCCGTTTCAGCATATTTAAAATCTAAGTAAATAAGTTCGTAGACCGCTCGCCACATAACGGTGTCTTCCTCATTTTGGAATAGAAAAGGAGCTTTATCGTATTGGATATATTGTAGGACAATGGTTTTCATTTTTTCGGCTGCTCCTTCGATCTTGATGGCAGCTTCGAAGAAGTTATCATTGTCTCTGTACAATTCATTTTGGTCATAAATCTCAAACAGAAGCTGGGCATTGCTGCAAAACTTGCCCACATCTTTGGTTAACTCAATCAATTGGTCGAGTGCTTGGTGGTAAGCTTCGTCGCTTTCCCAGTCAGATACATAAAGTATGACTTTGCCTGGTTCTTCTAAATGGTATTGCATATTTTCATTTTTTCACCAATTTGCGTTCTTTGGCTTTTACCTTTGTTTTTTTCATCGCCTTCGTTTTCTTTTTGACTTCTTTTTTGGCGTGATTGCTGGAATTTGATTTGGGCCATATATGAAAGCCTCCTTTGGCAAATGGAGGAATGCTCCAATGTCCCCAAATGCCATTTTCGTCTACATTGCCCTGGTAATACACTACATGTGTTGCGTATTGTTTGACTATGTTACATTTTAGTTCTTCTTTATCATAGGTGCCTGTCCATTTGAAAGTCCCAACATCGTCGCTGCCTCCACCTGTGATTTTATTGTTTTTGAATTTCAAAATGCTGGGCATTGAGTGCTTTCTATTGCTAGGAGGATAAAGATAAAAGCCCTCCCATTCGCCACTGGGAAAAAGCGGATGCATTTCTTGTTTGTTGTTTGACATAGACATAAGTTTTTATTCTTTCACTATTTTTGTGGCAGAACCTAAAACCGCCCCCCTACTCCAATAGAAAAATACTGTGCTCTTGCTCCATGTGCTTTTACTTTGATAGAGGCATAAACATTGGCACCAGTGTGTGTTCGTGGGTCTTTTAGGTAAAAATTCAATCCAAGTATTTCGAGTAAGGGATCACGTTTGAAAAAAGAAATATTTTCGTAATCGTAATTAAAAAAATAGGTCCCTATTTCCATATTAAAACCAACTTTATTTATTAATAGTTCGTAACCAAGT
>JAHDIA010000402.1:0-2384 GCA_020631035.1 Chitinophagales bacterium
AAGGCTTAAAAAAAATCAACAGCAATTCCGTTAAATTGATTGTAGCAGACCCACCTATTATGGCAGCACCCAACAAAACAATTCTGATATTTTCCACTTTGGAGAAAAGCGGCAGGGACTATGTAAGCAGATCAAGCGGAAGCGATTCAATCAAATGTCATATTTTCGATAAAGTTCAAAATAGATTAGTAACCAAAAGACAGCGCATCAATCGAACCCAAAACTGGGAGGAACGATTGAAAAAAAAGATTCTAGACCTAGGACAAAACCCCAATCAATTTAAAAAGTAAATTTCTTGATTCATTATTTTATTTTTTTTAGTACGAAACGGGAATACACTTTGTCCAAAGTGTGTTCCCGCTTTCGCTCATACATGGTATGTGGCTCTATCGGGCGTATTTTCGCTTCTCTCCTTCCTTCGTCTCAAAGTTTCTGTACTCTATTACATACGCTTAGTACATCATAACACATCATAGTACAGTCCTCACGGACAAGCTCACCAATATTTATTTTATACTTGCGCTAAGTATGAGTAAGAAGCTCTTGTATATTGGAGTCATAGCTGGCGGTATAGCCTTACTATTGAAAAAACAAGGCGAGCGATTTGTCGAAAATCTAAACTATAAAATCCGCTCTGTTAAATTTGTTTCAGCCGATAAATTGAGGCTAGTCATTCACGTAAGAAATGACAATGTAAATGTACCATTGTTCATCCAAGGCATTAGTGGCTTTGTAGTTTTTAGAGGCGTAGCGGTTGCAGCCTTTCAAAGAAACCAAACCATAAGCATACCACCAGGAGCGAGTGAAGATGTAGAAATTATGGTAATGCTCAATTACAATGGTATTGCCAACAATTTTTTAGACATCCTCAGCAACTTTGCCCAAAATGCAGCTTATACCATACAAGCGGAGCTAGACCTTGGACCCGTAAACATTCCCATTAGCAAGGAATTTACAATTTTAGAGACAATATGAGTTTACGAAATGTTGCCAACAAAACCATCCGAAGAAGTGAAATGCTGGACGTGCTATACTACGAAGATGGCAACACAAGCGACATCATCAAAGTCATACTAGAGACGGACCGAGATCACAGCAATGACACTTTGGAGTTTGCCAAAAGTGTAGCAAGTAGATTTAATTCTATTTATGAGATTGCTGAGGAACTGTTTTTTTTCATCAAACAAAATGTAAGATACAAAGAAGATGGAGACAAACGGCAAGACATCAAAACACCAGCGGCACTGTGGAAAAGCAAAGTTGGAGATTGTAAAAGCTTTAGTGTTTTTATCGGAACGGTTTTAAAAAATATTGGGATTGACTACCGCTACAGATTTACAAGCTATGACAAAGGCTCTCGAAAAGTAACCCACGTCTATGTAATTACCCAAGACGAAAATGGAGAGGAAATAATCATTGATGCCGTATGGCACAGTTTCGATGAGGAAAAACCATACGCTCACAAAAAAGACAAGAAACCATTGACCAGGATCGCCAAAATAGTAGGACCAGCAACCAACAGCATAGGAGGCACCTTTGACAATGCAAAGGATTCTTTTAAGCAAATTGCCCAAAACTGCAAAGCAGCAGGAGTGGGAACAGATGCACATTTAGATTGTCTAATAAGACAGCTTGAAGCATTCCACAATTTCATTGAGACAGACTTGCGATCTAGACTAGTCCAAAAAGAAAGAAACCGTTTACACGCTTGGGCGGACACCTACGTGATGCGAGAAATGACTCCCCGTGCAAATTGGAAAGATGTAATACTTGAATTTTTAGCCAAAGTTATAGGTTTCATTTTCCCTCGAAAAGTTGAACAAGCATACAGGGAAGCAGTAAAAGACAATGCTTTGTATTTTGTTTATCTCTTTACCAAGACAGAACAAAGAAACTATTATCCAGAAATACAAAAGAAGTACAACATTCAAAAAAAGTACGCCAAGATTGTAATGGAGGAAATGGGTTTTACAGAAGTTGAGTTTATGGATTTGGCAAGACAGGGAATAGTAGAGCAAACAGGAATGATGCCAGAGTCTTATCTCCTACAAAAAGCCTATGAAGGAATACAGCAAGAACAGGAGGACGGTATTGGCGAAATAGCCCTAGCAATTATAGGCTTGGTGACAGTATTGCTCGGTTTTTTGGGAATAGTAATGGAAGGGCGAAACAGCAAAAAAGGCGAGGAGTACCGCCGACAACAGTTAAGAGATGACATGCTTTTATCCATATTGGCAAGTGGTGATTTTAGAACTAGAGATTGTCGTGCCTTACTTGCTTTAGGAGCAGATATGGGCGATCCTCAATATGTGGAATGTGCCAAATTAGCCAGCGGCGGCGGCTTGTCCCCAGATATAGACATAGACCACCTTACGACTAACAAT
>JAHDIA010000402.1:2484-5919 GCA_020631035.1 Chitinophagales bacterium
ACGCAATGTGGCAAGCGTCAGTGGTGGCAATGCCTTTGGCTACTAAAGACATTGATCTATTAGAAACCAATGCTTTTAAATTGAATTATTAACAAAAATCTTAACCATAAAAAAATGTCAAGAACCTTATTAAACAATGGGACATCAGCCTCAGCCTCAGCAATGAACAATAATACTTTTTGTTCAGGCAATTTGTATGGGGCGATGTATCCAGAAAGAGAAGGGCGCAAACGCTACCTATTTGAAAAGTTCGCTTGTATGTATGGGCTTTCTGCTTCTGGTTGTGACAACAAAAACAACAGCCTTTTACAAGAAAGCAAACTCCGCTTATATGCTGAGTTAACAGGCAATACAGGAACCGTTAGCTTTAGTGTAACAAACAACAACCCCAACACAGCCATTCACACAGAAAAGAGACTCCCCGTGCAAAACGCTTTTATTCCCTATCAGTGGGGGCTATTTTTAGCAAGCATTCCAGGGGATGCCTCAGCACTTGAAAAAACAGCCACTTATCCTAGCTACAATCAGCTTGGACTTGCCAGCGCACAAGATGCTGAACAACTGGCAACTATCTATAGAGGCAGTATCACACTAAAGGTCAACAACAATGTTGTCATCAACAATTTGGGAACAGAGCGATTTTTGCACGTTCCAACAACACAAAATGATGGCAATGGTATTGTGGATAGTTTCAATTATGAGGATGTGGTCGACATTGTAATGCCCGACATTAAAATCGACGGTCACAGCACCAATGAATTGACACTTTCCTTTAATACTCAAGGAGTAGACTTTACCGCAATTACTCCCGACAAATCAAAATTGTATGCAGTCATTTATATGGAAGGTTGGGAAGCCATCGGATTAGGTAGTACAGGCTTTGCCAACATCTAAGCAAGCTTACCATCTCTAGCATTTAAAAGCAGTACATACATTTTAAATGTGTGTACTGTTTTGAATTTTTAAAATTTTTAAATCAAATGACAGGCACTCCTACTTACTTTCACAATTTTGGATTTCATTTGGGCAAGGTTTACACTCAGTTTAGCCAGCCTTTGGAAATTGAAATTACAAATACTGAGCTTAAAAAATACGAGCTAAAAATGAATGAGCATTTAAGAGATAAAATCATCTTAGGTGTTACCTCATTTAATTACTCCGACTTTCAAACTACGCACAAAGGGCGCAATGTTGTAAACGATGTTTTGCACAAAAATATCTTTATTACTTTTTCGTCTCAGAATGCCACCGAACCAGTAAAGTCTATGCCGCTTGAGATGTTACGAATGGTACATAATGAAAATACTTATCATAAAATGTACCTACCTTTCCCCAACTTCTCAAGCTCTTACATTGAAATCAATGTACCGCCTGAATTAAAAAAGAATCCACCCGATGACCCAGCAGCAACACCAGGGACAATGGAGTATGCAGTTGCGTGTAAAGAATCGGTTTATTTATACATTGCCTATGCAAACCCTGTAAAGAATGTAAACTACGCTCAAGAGCGTTGCTACATTCCAATTCAGGATCAATGTATTAGAATCTAAAAAAAATAGGGAGGACATTTTTGTCCATCAGTTCAGTAGTTTAATTAGAATAATGTAAAATCCCTACTCAGATGGAGTAGGGATTTTCAAAAAAGCAAAGCCAATGTATCCACCACATCTTACAGTTAAACCACAGTTCCTAGATCAAGTAATGACTTGGTATGATGGACAAGGGGCGACCTATTATAAGGTTTTTAACTCTGGAAGAAGCAATAGAGATACACCCGTAACAATTTGCCCCGAACAAGTAGAGAGCAAAGAGCAAGCAGCCGTTCAGCTTGAAGGGATGCTAACCTCTCTTTTTCGCTATCCTGGTGTATTTGTGATTAAGACTTGGCAAAGCCCAAAAATGACAGGTGCGCCAGCCTCAGAAATGAAATTTGAAGTTAGCCGCAAAGATGTAAACCTATTGGTCGGAGGAGGACCAATGGTGCGAGGTGGGATGTATGGCGGTGCGCCAGTTTATCCCAATAGCCAGCTCCCCCCAAACTATTACAATGGTGCAGCCATTGGCAGCACTGGTGGCACACATTGGATGGAAAAGTTTTACGAGGCACAGCTTAACTACCAAAGACAAATCCACGAAATGAAAATGGAGCGAATGGAGGAAGTTTTGGAGGAAGTAGCCGAATCAAATAAAAAGCTTTGGGAGAGAGGAGTCGAGCTGCTAATGAATCCCGACATAGCTGCCAATATTGGCGGAATCATACAAGGATTTTTGGGCGGTCGCACTCAGGTATCCGTCACAGGCTTGGCAGGGCAACAAGTCGGGCAACAAACAACATTCAATCAAAACAATATGGCACAAATGCAAGGAACTAATACAGGATTTACACAGGAGGAGCAAGCAAACATTTTAAATGCAGCCACTCAAATCAAAATCAAATTACCTGGTAAAAACGTGGTAGAGTTATTGCAAGTTTTGGCAGCTCAACCCGAAAGCACATTGCAACTTTTAGCCTCACAAGTAGGAGGAGAGCAACAATAAAAAAATATGGTCACAGCTTACTATTGCGAACAGGAACAAAATGAGGTCTACATTGTCAGCCTTCAAAAAACGGAGCATATCCGAACGGCTGAAGGTAAGGACATAAGCTCCCTTTGTACGAGCCTATCTTTTAGAAACGAAGGCAATGTACCTTGGAAGCTAGACACCGCTTTTACCCTTGGACCTGGAGAGCCTTACAATTGGTTTCATTCAGGTTCTAGCATTGGTACGGTAAATATTCACGTTGAACCAGATTTGTGTGCCTTTCAGGAGTGTATCAAAAATGGGGAAATAGCAGAAGGCACCAAGCCCGTAGCAATTTTATTGATTGTAAAAACAACCGTCATACCAGAGCGAATTGTAGGCTTTGATAATTTTAGAAAGTTTTTCACTCATCCAACATTGTTTAGATAATGGACGGCAGCCACGGCAAACATATAAGCCATAAAAAGAGCATCAAAGGAGGTGGAATGGTTCCGCCTTCGGTGAATGTTGATTTTTCAGCCCTGGTCGAGCTAGGTCTACTGGACAAGTGTTGCCACATCTTAAAGTTTTGCCATAGCAGTGGAGAAACACAGATAAGCGGATGGGCTACTTTTTTGCTAGACAAGGCAAATGGAGAGCTTACCCAATTGGCAACTTATGACGAAAATTTACAGCCCGTAAACCTTGAAGGAGGAAGCATCGTTTATGGTCAGAGCTGTACAGAAGCCACACAGCAAACACAAACCTACATTCACGTTTTGAATGCTTGTGATTGTCTACCAATTCAACAGGAAGACACAGACAGCACAGAACCTGTCATCCAATCCCAAACAGGAGAACCACCACAAGAAGAAAAAGAAGACTGTACAGATTTCACCGTCTTGCTTTTGCTTGATGCCGCTAATGATTTTG
>JAHDIA010000403.1:0-4631 GCA_020631035.1 Chitinophagales bacterium
TGCTAGTGCAAAAGACGAAGTCTCAGACCAGCAAGAGGGTTTTCAGACAGGTTCTAACAGTGTTCAGACAAAATATACTAAATACAAACCAGATGTTGAAGAATTTTGCTTTTATCTGCTTTATATTGTTTTGTGCTATTACTAATCTCAATGCTCAGTGTACCGATAATGGCAATTACTGGAACGAAAGTTGGGTGTCTTGTCAAACTTCAGCCAATCCCAATCCTGTTTGGGGCAATACCCATTGGATTTTGTATGAATTTGACGAAGTACAATACATAGGCGAAAGCCATGTTTGGAATGCCAATAGAGTAGGAGAGAGCGGCTGGGGAGCCAAAGACGTCATCATCGACTATTCGACTGATGGAACGACTTGGATCAACTTAGGCACTTATCTTTTTTCACAAGCCGATGAGTCTGCAACTTATGCGGGCTTTACAGGACCCAATTTTGGAGGCGTCGCCATCCAAAAAATATTGTTGACCATACAGACTACCCATAGCGGTTCAGGCTGTGCTTCTTTGGCAGAAATGCAATTTAAAATTGATCCAGATGCCTGTTATGGTGTGGTTGATATTTGTGGAGTATGCGACGGAGCAGGAGAAATCGAATGGTTCATTGATGTAGATGGAGATGGTTTGGGAAGTGAAACTTCGTCTATTATAGATTGTACCCAACCAGCAGGTTATGTGACCAACAAAGACGATATATGCGACAATGGTGCTTTGGGTTGGAACGACATATCTACTTTGTTTGTCAATAGTGGCTGTACAGGCTGTCATGGTGGGGCAGGAGGCTTACAGCTCGATTCTTATGTAGGTATTTCCAATGGAGGCAATTATTGTGGTCCCAATGTTTTAACGGGCAATAATTTGGTAAACATCATTACTACAACCAATTTTAATGCTTGTGGAACAACTGTTTTTGGACCAGCCATGAATGACAGAGCCTCACAGCCTTTGACCACAGCCGAACTCGAAAAAATTCAAGCGTGGATAGATGGGGGGGCTCCCGAAGATTGCCGAGATTATTGTACAACAGGAAATTGTTTGCCAGGATTGGCAAGTATTAATTTGCGAGTATTCCTAGAAGGAGCCTATCTGGATGGTACTCAAACAATGCGTACTGATTTGGCAAGTAGCAATTTGATTCCTTTGCAACAACCTTACAATGTAGCCCCCTACAATTATACAGGAAGCGAAACCCTTAGCAGTGTACCAAGTCGAATGGTCGATTGGGTATTGGTCGAATTGAGAAGCGATGTCGATCCTATTTATAAATTAAGTGTGCAAGCAGGCATCTTGATGGAAGATGGTTACATCAAAGCAACAGATGGAGTGAGTGACCTAAAATTTAATTTTCCCAATGGAGGCGATTATTATTTAGTTGTTCGCCATAGAAACCATTTGGATATAATGACAGCCTTGCCAACCAATAATTCTAACAATCTGACACACGATTTTAGTATGCAAGTAACGCAAGCTTATGGTACATCACAACAAAAAGCAATGCCTGATGGAGTAGCTGTAATGTTTGCGGGTGACATCAACACTGACCTAAGCATTCAAGTTACCGACTACGATGTATGGAAAAGCAATCCAGCCGAACTCAATGTCTATACATATCTAGATTTAAATTTAGATGGGGTTTCCCAAATCACTGACTACGATCTTTGGTTTTTAAACAAAGCTAAATTAAGTCCTACTGAATTGGGATATTGATTTTTGGGTTTTGAACGACGAAGGACAAAACTTGCCACCTACGCCTGATGGGAACGATACCTGCTGTTGAAGCAAGTGTGTGAAGTAGGAAGTGCCGAAGGCTAAGGCACGAAGACAAGGAACGACCATACTGAACCACTTGCTGAGATAGCAAGTACAAGTGTACAGCAGGGAGCCCCAAAAGTTTGAGAAACAAAACGTTCCGTTCTAGCCTAAAAAGTTAAACAAAACTTATGAGAATGTATAATGTTACATGTTTTCAAGTTCTAAGGTATTCGTTTTTTTTTGTATGTGAAAATCTTTTTTATGCCTAACTTACATCTAAATTGAACGTATAAGAAAACAACTTCCATCCTTGGTGAATAAATTTTATACAACTACTACCCCAACTGACTTAGTACATAAAATCCAACTTAAAATAAAAGCATTTGAATGTTTTAAATATTTGAGTTTTATTTGGTATATTTACACATTAATAAAAAACTAAATATTTTAGCAGGAACATTGTGCTCAAACATTCAGTAAATATTTTTGGTTGGAGAATTATAACTAAGTCTTGAAAAACGCTTTCGTACAATTAGCATGTAATGCTCAAGTAATGATATAATTCTTAACTAAACATTTTTATTGTAATGAGAAAATCATTTCCTACAAGAATCCTGTTTTTTTTGCTCTTGTTTGGTGTAGTGCAGTTAACTGCCAATGCCAAGGAAACGAACGATACCAAAGTCAATGGCATCGTTAAACACGTAAAATTTGAGGCAAATGAAGCACCCTCTGTTCAAGAGGCTAAAACTATTCTACAAAACAAACTTCAATTAAAAAGCTCTGATGAGCTAATCCTCTCCCAATCTTACACAGATGATTTAGGAATTACCCACGACAAATACGAACAATTCTACAAAGGTGTACAAGTAGAATTTGGAACGTATACCGTTCACTCCAAAGATGGAAAAGTTCGGGTTATGAGCGGGGATTATTTCCCAACAAACGAAATCAAAATCACTCCTACATTGACAGAAGAACAAGCATTGAATGCTGCTTTGGCACACATCAATGCGGATGTTTACATGTGGGAAAATGAAGAAAATGAAGCTTTTGCGAAAGACCATGAGCCAGCAGGTACCTATTATCCAACAGGAGATTTGGTGGTTGTTAAGCAGTTTTTTGTGAAAGGACAAGAGCCTGATTTGGCGTACAGATTTAATATTTACGCACAAGAGCCATTGAGTCGTGATTACATTTATGTAAATGCACACACTGGTGAGGTTGTGTTTTTAAACCCAATCATCAAGCACTGTAATCACGGAACGGCTCACGCAACAAATGTTGAGGAAGAAATTTGTAGCCCAAGTGCCGTAGCGACTCCATTGATTGGAGGTACAGCTGCTACTCGTTACAGTGGTTCTAGAGCCATCGAAACAAGTACTACTTCTGGTGGTTACCGTTTGCGTGACAATACCCGTGGCAATGGTATCAATACCTACGATTGTAACACTGGTACAAGCTATAGCAATGCCGTTGATTTTGTTGACAATGACAACAATTGGACTTCTGGTGAGTGGAACAACAGTGCCAAAGACAATGCGGCATTGGATGCACACTGGGGAGCTGAAATGACTTATGATTACTTTTTGAATGTACATGGTAGAAACAGTTTCAATGGTAGTGGGGCAACGATCAATAGTTATGTACACTACGATTCTAACTATGACAATGCCTTCTGGGATGGTTCTCGTATGACTTATGGTGATGGTAATTCTTTTGATGCTTTGACTTCTTTGGATGTTGCAGCTCACGAAATCGGTCACGCTGTTTGTACGTACACTGCCAACTTGGTATACTCTTATGAGTCAGGTGCAATGAACGAAGGTTTCTCTGATATTTGGGGTGCTTGTGTTGAGTACTATGCGGCTCCTGAAAAGAGTATTTGGGAAATTGGCGAAGACATTGGAGCAAATAATAATCCTTTGAGAAATATGCAGAATCCTAACGCCCACAATCAGCCTGATACTTATCAAGGAAATATGTGGTATTCAGGTAGTGGAGACAATGGTGGTGTACACTACAATAGTGGTGTATTGAATCACGCTTTCTATATTTTGACAGTAGGTAAAACAGGTACCAATGACAATGGACAAAACTATTCTGTAGATGCATTGGGTATTGATAAAGCAGCAGCTATTTTCTATCGTGCAGAATCAGTTTACTTGAGTAGAAATTCTCAATACATTGATGCTAGAAATGCTTGTATTGATTCGGCAACTGATTTGTATGGTGCAGGTTCTGACGAAGTTTGTCAAACAACCAATGCATTTTATGCTGTAGGTATTGGCGCACAATCTACTTGTGGACCTCCTCCAACTTGTGATGATGGTGTTCAAAATGGAGACGAAACTGGTGTTGACTGTGGTGGTTCTAATTGTGCGGCTTGTGTTTGTTATGGAACAAATGTAACATTGAGCATCACTTTGGACAACTATCCAGAAGAAACAAGCTGGACACTTAGAGATGCGTCTAATACAACTGTAGCTTCTGGTGGTACTTATGGTAATCAGCCAGATGGTAGCACAGTTAGCTTGGATATGTGTTTGGCAGAAGGTTGCTATGACTTTACCATCAATGATGCTTATGGCGATGGTATTTGCTGTGGTTATGGCAATGGTTCTTATAGTATTTCTGCTGATGGAAGTGTTTTGATTTCTGGTGGTCAATTTGGTTCATCTGAAACGCAAAACTTCTGTGTAGGCGGAGGTTCTGGTCCAGTAGAAACGTGTGATGATGGCATTCAAAACCAAGGCGAAACAGGAGTAGACTGTGGCGGTCCTTGTGCTGCTTGTCCTCCAGTAGAAACTTGTGATGATGGCATTCAAAACCAAGGCGAAACAGGAGTAGACTGTGGCGGTCCTT
>JAHDIA010000403.1:4731-5906 GCA_020631035.1 Chitinophagales bacterium
GTGCTCCTTGTGATACAGGTGGAGGATGTACAACAGTAACCATAGACAGCAATAACTTTGATAGCAGCTGGGGTATTTGGAACGACGGTGGTTCTGACTGTCGTAGAAGTGCCAATGATGCCAATTATGCCAATAGTGGTTCTTATTGTGTAAGATTAAGAGACAATTCTGGTACAGCTTCTTCGATGTATACAGATGGTTTAGATTTGGCAAACTTTAGTGAACTTACCATTTCTTACTCTATTTATGCGGTAAGTATGGAAACCAACGAAGACTTCTTTGTAGAGGTCAATGTTGGCGGTGGCTGGCAAGTAGTAGCCAACTATGCAGCTGGTGTTCACTTTAACAACAATACGAGATATTCAGATGCAATTACTGTAACAGGTACATTCTCTTCTGCTACAACTATCCGTTTCCGTTGTGATGCTTCTAACAATGCTGATAGAATTTACATAGACGATGTGGTATTGACAGGTTGTGTCAACTCTATTACCAATGGTATTACAGGTGATATAACACCTTCAAGCAAAGACTTGATTAGCAATGCTGATAACTTTGAAGTAATTGAGACTGTTGAAGAAATTGACAATAGTCAAGAAGCAACACCTATGTCTACTTTGCTAGAAGCAACAGAAGTTAAGCTCTTCCCGAATCCAACAACTGGTGTATTGAACATCTTACACAATATGGATGAAGAAGCAAGTGTAGAAATCAAAGTTTACAACAATGTTGGTCAATTGATGATTAACCAAAGAGGGGTAGACGCAGCGAGCAACATCAAATTAGATGTAAGCAGCTTGAGTTCTGGCAACTACTTTATCACCATTCAAAGCGGTGAAGAAGTATCTGTTGGTAAATTTGTTAAGTATTAATAATTATAATTTTCGGTCAGAAAATTAAACCAAATAATGAAATGCGGGACATCCTTTTGGGTGTCTCGCATTTTTTTTTAATTAGAACGGAACGCTAATTTTTCAAACGCTCGTGTGTCCCCGCTATCCGCTTTTGCATGGCAACCGCTTCTATCGGGCGTAATCATCGCTTCTTTTGTTCCTTCGTTTTTTCTTTTGTCCATCCGCTTCACGCCATTCATTTACATCCATTTTCTGTTCGGGCGAATGATTATTCGCCCCTACATTTTTTTGCGTTTTGTGTTCAGACGCCATTATGTTTTC
>JAHDIA010000404.1 GCA_020631035.1 Chitinophagales bacterium
AAATTGCAAATGGAAATTATATATATGACAATTTAAGGTTGTGTTATATGCGATGAATCGGGACGCTTTCCGCTTTTGCATGGCAATCGCGTCAATCGGGCGTAGGTTCGTACCGATTTGTCGGTATCGGTTCTTTTTTCCTTACGCTACATCCGACGCTTCCTTTTTGATACCTAATATTTTCAAAACGCCTCACATCTTTCTAATTAAAAAAATTAAATTTAAAATTCTCTACTGTTTATGGAACGATTCTTTTATCACATCAGTTAGTCATTTTCGTAAATACGCTTGAAGTCTATACATAATTTAACAACACCTAAAAAAACGATAGTACAACAATGGCAAGCAATAACAAACTACACGAAATTCTTGCGGTAGAGCAAGATCGAAAAAACCGAGCCAATCAGGCAATCGGTGAGTCGAAAAAAATCTTTACCAAACAGCAAACCAACTTTGATGGGATGGTCAAAAAATACATCCCTACAGAGGAAAATGCAGAACAAATTCCAGACGAAAGCAAAGAGATGGTTTCGACCGTCAAGCAATTGCTTGAGAATACTCTTGCACCCGTCATTACCGCCATAGATGCAACGCTTACCAAAGAGGAAACCAATGCATCGGGGACTGCCAAAGCAGACTTGACGGTTGGAGGTAAAAAGTTTGGAACTTTCTCTGCTACTACCCTATTGGCTCTTGAGTCACACTTGAACAAGGCATTTGAATTGTACAAGAACATTCCGACTCTTGATACGACCAAAAAGTGGGAATTTGATAAAAAGAACGACTTTTACCGTACACCAGAAGAAGTCAAATTCCGTACAGTCAAACGTCCCAAGGTCATCGTCAAATACGAAGCGACGGAGAAACACCCAGCCCAAACGGAAGTATTCAATATGGATTTCCAAGTAGGTAAATATGAGACAACTTACTTCTCTGGAAAAATCACTCCTACCGAAAAGGCAAAGCTATTGGGTAAATTTGAGGAATTGATTGAAGCAGTTAAAATTGCCCGTTCCAAAGCCAATAGTGTTAAAGCGAAAAATGTCAAATTGGGAGAAGATATTTTTAGCTTTATCCATAAGGATGTTTTTAAAAATTAAGGAAGCATGTAAGATGGTTGGCATCTACTGTGCAAATTGCCTTTAAACGTCAACCATCTAATAAAATTTAAGGAAGCATAAAAGATGGTTGGCAGCTACCAGACAAATTGCCTTAAGGTGCCTGCCATCTTCAGTTAAAAAAAAATAAAAAATTGGAGATAGCCTCAGCTTAAAGTTTAGTCTCAAAATCCAATTGGATAGGTATTAAGACCATCCAATTGATGGTAGCTTTAGCTTTTCGCTCCATAGTTTTAGTTTAAACAATTTGTATTAAGCTCGATGTTTTTATAAGGCCATTATGCGAAGGTTCGATTCCTTCCTCCCTCGCCAAATTAGATAGAAAGATTTAACTTGATTTTTTGCCATTAAGAGAATGAAATGGACCAAGCATTTTGTTCGGTTTAAATTTCATTCTCGCAAAAAATCTAACAATCAAAATACGAGGGAGTAGCTCAGAGGTAGAGCAAGGCTATGATGTAAAATGAAAGCAACTGGTCTTACTACAAATTTGGATACCGCTAGGCGGTATGGATATTGTAGTTCAATAGGTAGAACGCAAAGCTCATAACTTTGAGGTCGATGGTTCGATTCCATCCGATATCAGGGGTGATTACAAGGCTAGGTAATCACCCATTTTTTATTTTAGACTTTTTAATTAGGATTGCCTCAAGATATATCTTATCTTTAAGAGCAATCTAAAAAACAAATGAAACGCTACCTACTTTTACTTGTTATAGTCTGCTGTGTTTCCCATACACTTTGCGGACAAACGGAGGATACTAAATCGAAAAAGAAACGCAAGAAAAACCAAGAGAGAATTGCGATGGCCATACTCAAGCATCGCTTTAGTTTTAAAGCGGGCTTGTTCAATGAACGTTTGGTCGATGAAACTTTTTCGGGCATTTTATTTCAAGGCGTACTGCCAAAGTATACCTTGGGGTACAAACATAAAAAACTTCGTATAGAGCTTCAAAGCTCGACTCCCAATTTGGATAAAACCAATATTGATTTCGACAATACCTTTTTCCCCTCCACCTTGCTCGATGCCCATTTAAAAATAGGTTTGTCCAAAACATTCGAATTAGATTTTACTTATGGAGCAAAATTAAACTTAGGTGGACAATTGCATTCTCAACTAATGGTCCTCAATTATGATAATTTTGATAGTGGAAGTTGGTTGACTGCTCAAAGATTGGACGTGACTGCCAGATTAGAAAAACATCTTAGAACTCGTAAGGAGCAATGGGTACATTTGGATGTATCTTATCCACTCTTTGCCTTGGCTTCTCGACCTGCTTATGCTGGTATTGACAATTTTCTGGTAGAAAACTCAGACGATATTCTTAAGATTTTGTACTCAAGAAATGATTTTTATTCGGGTATTGGCTTGGTCAATCCAGAGTTGACTTTGACTTATTTTTACAAACCTGTTAATTATCATGATTATACCACTTTTGCTGAGAAGCTGATGTTGCATTTGTCTTTACACTATGAATATCTATACATTAATTCTGTAAAGCCACTCTCTCGCAATTCATTTGGGATTGAGTTGGGATTGACTTATTTGTGGTTTAAATAAAAGCGTTTGATGCGAATGCGGCTAAATGTTCTAAGCTAGCCCCGATAGAAGCACATACCATGTATGGCGGATAGCGGGGACACAAGTAGCGACGAAGCTCAAAAACATTTGCTCCAAAAAATATTAGAAAATTTAGATTAATGAAAAAAAGCATCATTTTAACATTTACGGCGTCTCTCCTTTTGATGATGGCTTGCCTCAAAAATAAGGAGCTTGTTGAAGATACACCCACAAGTATTTTTGAATATGTTTGGAATGACTTCGATCAACATTATGGCGGATTTGAACAACGGAATGTTGATTGGGATGCCGTCTATACACAATTTGCTCCTAGGGTCAATGACAATATTTCGGACATAGAATTGTGGAATGTACTGACTGAAATGATGGATCTATTAGACGACCAACATGTTGCTATAACAGATACCAAGACAGGGAAAGGTTTTGCTTCTGGCAAGTTGAATGATGAGTTGTTGGCTGAAAGGGAATTCGATTTGGAGTTGATTAAAACGTCTTATTTGGCAGAGGATTACCAAACATTGGATTCGGATGGGGAGGATTTTGTCTATGGAACCATTGAGGGGGAAAACATTGGCTACATCCATTTTCCAAATTTTGAGGAGGATGTTTGGCAGTTGGAATTTGACAATGTGATTGCTGAATTGTCTACTACGGATGGCTTGATTGTGGATGACCGCAACAATGGTGGGGGCATTCCATTGAGTGCGCGTTTTGCTTCTGGACGCTTTGCCCAAACAAAGGAATTGGCTTTTAATGTGCAAAGTAAAAATGGTCCTGGCCCCAATGATTTTGATGAAAAGTCGCCCTATTATATGGAACCGCAAGGGGCACAGCAATATACCAAGCCCATTGTGGCTTTGTGCAACCATTCAACAGTGAGTGCTGGGGAGGAGTTTTTGTTGTATTTAAAGACACAGGAGCACATTCAAATTGTAGGGGATTCGACCTCTAATGCTTTGGCGACGCCCACTTTTAAACGAATGTTGCCCAATGCTTGGCATTATCAATTACCTACGCAATTGTATACAGTGGCGGATGGGAGTAGTCCTGAGGGCATTGGGATTGTACCTGATGTTTATTTGCGCAATGATACTTTAAATGTGCAGGCTGGTTTGGATGAGGTATTGGAGTTTGGCGTCGAGTTATTGAAGTAAACAATCAAGTTGTGAATTATAAATTGTGAATTATGAGTTGTCTCGACATAATTTTGAATTCAAAATATCTGTAGTCTCAAAATTTCTCTGTTTCTTTGCTCTAGAAGTTAAATTAAACTATGAAAGAGGATTTTTTTAAATATTTGGAAAAGAGCATTGAGCAAGACAATTTGGTCAAAATCACATTGAGTCACTACAAAGGTCGAACACCTGATATGGAGAAGATATTGGTGTATTTGGTGGAGATTCGGGGAGAAAAGATGTTGAGTTTTGTATACCGCTTTACGACGCAAGACCACACCAAAAACTTTCCGATTAAGGAAGGCATACAGTTACTTCACGAAAATTTGCATCGGGATTTTAAAACGGTCTATCTCAATACCACTGATAAGGACTATCAACTGACCTGGTCGAACCGCAACAAACGTTGGAAGATGCACTTTCACAAGCCATCTTCTACCGAAAAACCCAAGCGTACCCACGATAGGGAAAAAAATCGGGTGGTCAAAAGTGAGCAATCTTACCTATATCATTTGGGGATTACGACCACAGAGGGAAAGGTCAAAAAAGACAAGAATGATAAGTACAAACAAATCAATAAGTTTATTGAGATCATAGATGCGGTGTTCAAGACCTCTGATGCTTATTTGAAACCCGACATCAAGGTAGTCGATATGGGGAGTGGCAAGAGTTATCTGACTTTTGCGCTTTATGACTACTTAGTCAATAAGAGTAAAACACCTGCTAAAGTGGTTGGGGTCGAACAACGACAAGAGTTGGTGGACTTCTCCAATGAGCTGGCAGAAAAATGTGGGTTTAAGCGGCTAAAATTTGAACAGGGCACCATCAAGGATGCCAATACTCGTAGTGCTGATATGGTTGTTGCCCTCCACGCTTGTGATACCGCTACTGATGATGCCATTTTTCAGGCATTAAAGAATGAGGTGGAAATCATTATTTTGGCTCCATGTTGCCAACATTATGTACGCAAAAACATTCGAGTACCTGAACAACACAAGGCACTCTTTAAGAATGGGATTCACAAGGAACAAATGTCTGTTTTGTTGACAGATGCCTTGAGGGGTTTGACATTAGAATCTTTTGGGTATAAGACCAAAATTTTTGAATTTATTTCGCCTGAACATACCGCCAAAAATGTGATGATTTCCGCAGTTCGCAACAAAAATATGGGATTCAATCAAGATCGTCTAATGGAGATCAACCAAACAAAAATGGAATTTGGGGTTCCCGATTATTATTTGGATACACTGGTCTTTGGGACGGGTGAAGAGGAGGAAGAATGACAGAACAAAACCACATTAAATATATGCAACGCTGCCTCGATTTGGCGGTTAGGGGCTTGGGCAATGCTTCGCCCAATCCGATGGTGGGTTCTGTCATTGTACACAATGAACGCATCATTGGAGAAGGTTACCATAAAATATATGGAAGTCACCACGCAGAAGTAAATGCGGTTAATTCGGTTAAAGAGGCAGACCGACACTTATTAAATTCTGCGACCATTTATGTCAGCCTAGAACCTTGTTCATTTTTTGGAAATACCCCTCCTTGTGTAGATTTAATTTTAAAGTATAAAATTCCCAATGTGGTGGTGGCAACAACCGACCCTCACCCTAAAGTAGCAGGTGTCAGTTTGGATAAATTGAAGCAAGCTGGACATAGCGTCAGCCTTGGTATTTTAAAGGACGAATCCCTAGAATTGAACAGGCGATTTTTTAGCTGGCACTTAAAAAAACGTCCTTACATCATTCTCAAATGGGCAGAGACCAAAGATGGCTACATTGCTCCCGAAGAAGGTCAGCAAAAATGGATCAGCAATGCACTGACCAAAAAATTGTCCCACAAATGGCGCGTCGAAGAAGACGCCATTATAGTCGGAACCAATACATTACTAATCGACAACCCTCGCTTGACTGCTAGAGAGTGGACTGGTAAAAATCCCCTACGAATTGGTTTGGATAGAAGTGGCAAACTTTTGAGAGACTTACACATTTTTGATGAAGAGGCAGAAAGTATTGTATTTACTGGGCA
>JAHDIA010000405.1 GCA_020631035.1 Chitinophagales bacterium
TCGACGATTTAATCGGTGAAATTGACAGTGGCTTGTGTGCTGCCTTGACGGACGAAACGGTAACTCTAAGCCTTACTGATGAGCTTCCGACTGAGTGTATTGCTTTGGCTGGCACCATTGCTACCCCAACTAATGTATTCTATACAGAACCTCAAGTAACCGATACATTGACTGTTGAAGGTGCTACTGAAGACAGCACTTACAATTACTTCTACATTCTTACAACAGATGCCAATCCAAATGACGATGTACAATTCGACATTTTTGATATAAATGAAACAGGCTCTTTTGATTTAGCAAGTCTTGGATTTGGTGAAGGCACCTATACCATTATTGGTGTATCTACTCCTATATCTGAAGATTCATTAATGTCTACGGGGCTTGCCTCTATTGAAGGATTAATGGCGCAAATAGCCGATGGTCTTTGTGCAGACATCACCTTCCCAGGTCTAATGATTTTTATTGGAGAAGAAGCTTGTATGGCTTTTGCAGGAATGTTGACTGCCCCTGAAACGACCAACTATACAACAGATGAAAGTACAGAAGCTCCTAGTGTGAGCGGCGAAAATACAGAAGATGGATTTACCTATGTGTTTATTTTAACTGCTGATGCAGATAGCAGCGATGAAGTGAGCAATGACATCATTGCTTACAACGAAAATGGGGTATTTGATTTAACAACAGCAACAGAGGGCACTTATACGGTCTATGGTGTTTCCTTTGAAGGAAGTGCTGAAGACTTTGAAACAGCCAACTTTGCCAGTTTAGATGCTTTAAATGAAGCCATTACAGCAGGTGACGCCTGTGCCAATGTTGCTGCTGCTAGTTATGCATTTGATGTAGCAGCACCTTGTTTAGACATTATTCAAACTTGTGTTGGAGACTTTACTACAGGTCCTACACTCTTCTGTCCTGAGTTTTGCAACTTGGGTGAAGATTATGTACTTGAAGATGTTAATTCTGTTTTCAATTGTACCATTGAAATCCAAGAAGACAGTGTTTGTTTTACCTATATCCCATTCCCTGCATTGTCTCAAGATTCTCTTGAGGTAGTTGCTTGTGATCCTATGGGCAATTGTGATACTGTCAATTACTATTTCTACATTGGTTGCCGCAAACCTGTAGCAGTCAATGACCTTTACGAAAATGTCACTGCTGGAGTAGAAATTGAACTAGACATTCTCACCAATGATAGTGATACTTGTGACAGAGCCATACACGTTTCTGATATTGGTAGTTTTATCACTGGCGAAGGCGACTTGAGCATTAGTGAAGATTCTTCAAGTGTATTGTTTACAGCCCCACCCACCTACTCTGGTGTGGTCAGTTTCAATTACATTGTAGGCAATGATTGTCCACTGTTTAGTTCAGCCACTGTTACCATCAATGTGGTTGCTCCACAAATGCTAGATGCAATAGATGACACCATTTCTGTCAATCCAGATGAGAGCACAGTACTCGATGTACTGGCAAATGACTTGGGCGAAGGACTGACCCTGACCTCTGTCACCACTCCAAACTTTGGAACAGCAGAAATCATAGATGGCGAACTGGTCTATACCCCACTTCCAGGATTCAATGGGCAAGACTTTTTCTTCTACGAGGTTTGTGATGTATTGGGCAATTGTGAAGAAGCCTTAATTGTAGTCAACGTTTTGGGTGACTCCAATTCTCCCCCTATTGCCAATGAAGATCCTGTGGTAACTACAGAGGGAACTCCTATTACCATTGATGTCTTGGCAAATGACCTTGATCCCAATGGTGACACCTTATACTTAACAGAAATCATAGGTCCAGAAGTAGGTACAGCCGTCATCAATCCAGATGGCACCATTACCTATACTCCCGACTCAACTGCGGGACCTGGTACTTATCAATTTGAATATGTGATTTGTGACAATGATACCATTGAAGTTGCTTTATGCGATACTGGTTTAGTGGTCATAGCTGTCAATCAAATCAGTACAGGCAATACGGCTCCAAATGCTGTAAATGACACCATCGTTACCGATATGGGTGATCCAATTACCTTCAATGTATTGGACAATGATTCTGACTTAGAAGGAAACAATTTAACAGTAACTTCTGTGGATGATCCTCCTTTTGGAGATATTACATTTAATGCAGATGGAACGGTTACCTACACACCTGTATTCGGATTTATGGGAACGGAGACCTTCTCTTATGTCGTCTGCGACGATGCTGATCCTCCACTCTGTGATACAGCGACCATTGTCGTTCAGGTAGGACTTTCTACAGAAGTGATTGCCAATCCCGATTTGGTCTATACACCTATAGGTACTCCAATCAATATTGAAGTATTAACAAATGACATAGGAGACAGTCTGATGATTACCACAGCAACTCCACCCGAAAATGGTGGTGTGGTGATATTCTTCCCTCCAACATCTATTACCTATACACCTGATTCTACATTCGTTGGAACAGACTATTTCTACTACACTGTTTGTGACAATGATGGCAATTGTGCTACAACCATTGTTGGTGTAGTGGTATTCGATGGACCCAATATGCCACCAATGGCAGGCAATGATTTGATTGTTGTTTCTAGCGACAATATTGCCCCATTTGATTTCAATGTATTGGGCAATGACAGCGATCCCGAAGGTGGCGAATTGACTGTCACCGAAATTATAAATGGACCTAGTTCTGGAATGGTCAACATCAATGAAGATGGTACACTTACCTTTGTACCCGACTCTACAACTGTTCCTGGCGAATATACTTTTGACTATGTGGTTTGTGACGATGCTGAGCCAATGCTTTGTGATACAGCTTCTGTTGTCATCGCCATCAATGTTGAACCAAGCAATACTGCACCAAATGCTGTAGACGATTTCATTCCTGTCGAAGCCAATGGAAGTGTGGTATTCAATGTAACCGATAATGACTCTGATCCAGAAGGACAAAGTTTGACTGTAAAATCAGGTTCAGAACCTGCCAATGGTACACTCATACTCGAAGCTTCAGGACTTGCTTTATACGAACCAAACGAAGGTTTTGAAGGCTTAGATTACTTCCTTTACATTGTATGTGATTCAGGTAATCCGACCTTAGCAGATACAGCAGTAGTGACCATTTCAGTTGTAGCGGATAGCATTATAATAATGCCACCTGATACAATGGATGTAGTAACTTTAGATGCTCAACCTGACTTTGTACAAGTACCCATCAATACCCCTATTCCTATCGCTGTATTGAACAATGATAGTGGAGAAGGTGATTTGGTCATCAAACAAGTAGGTACTCCTTTCTTAGATGAAAATGGCAACTCAACAGGTTTGACAGAATTGAATCCTGCAACCAATGCCATTGTCTTTGTACCTGGTTTGAATTTCTCTGGTACGACTTACTTCCAATACTGGATTACCGATGATACAGGTGAATGTGATAGCACCATCGTTGCCATCACTGTATTCAATTCGGCAAATATGGCACCATCGGCTGGCAATGATGTCGCAGAAACAGATGTAGATACGCCAGTAACTTTAAATGTTTTAGGCAATGATTTTGATCCTGAAAATTTACCACTAAGTGTTACAGAAACGATCAATGGACCTAGCAATGGTACTGCTATCATCAATACAGATGGCACCATTACTTATACACCAAATAGTGGCTTTACAGGAGAAGATACTTTCGACTATGTGGTTTGCGACAGTGCCGATCCTCCACTCTGTGATACCGCAACGGTTGTGGTAGCAGTAGGGGTAGAATTGAGCAATGATTTCCCACTTGCTGTAGACGATGTATATGTAGTCGAAGATTCTGTCTTCTTTAATGTGAATATTTTAAGCAACGATAGTGATCCAAATGGTGACCAAATCACAGTGGTACAAAACACCTTCCCTGTCAATGGTTTCTTGAGCATCAATGCACAAGGTATTGGAACCTACCAACCCAATGATGGATTTATGGGTGACGACTATTTTGTCTACATCATTTGTGACAATGGTACGCCAAGCTTATGCGATACGGCATTGGTTACCTTTGTAGTTACAGAAATAGATGACACCATTATTGAACCACCAGTTAATTTGCCACCTATCGAAGCCAATCCTGATTTTGCTCAGGTGCCCATCAATGCCTCAGTAGATACAACATCGACTATGGTCGAAATCAATATATTGGGCAATGACATTGGACAAGGCATAGAAATCACCGATATTGGCGCACCTAGCTTAGGTACTTTAGATTTAAGCGGTTTGGCTGATGGCATCATCATTTACACACCTTTTGAAGATGTAACAGGTGTCGATATTTTTGAATATGTGATTTGCGATACTTTAAATCAATGTGATACGACCATTGTAGCAATTGAGGTATTTGACGGTATGAACCGTCCACCTGTTGCCACCAACGATTGTGTTGAAACAGTGGTTGACTCAACCATCACAGTCAATGTGGTTGCCAATGATGTCGATCCTGAAAATGTGATTCTTTTGATAATGGGCTTGGGTTCTTCAGTTCAAGGAGCCGATGTAATGCTAGAACAAAACTTTGAAGAAATCACCTATACCCCACCTCCAGGATTCATTGGAATTGATGTGGTCGATTACCTCGTCTGTGATGGCTTCCTTGGTGGTGGTACAGAATTGTGCGACAGTGGAACAGTGGTCATCAAAATTGGGGAAACTTTGGGAGACATTGAAGCTCCTAATCACCGACCCAATGCAAACGATACTTGCGTATTTGTTGGCAATGTAGAACCAAGTACCATTGATTTGACACCACTGATCAGCGATCCAGATACCTCAGACAATTTAACCTATGAATTGATTTTGGGTACTGTTACAGGCGATGTTGCCATTGATGCCTTGAGTGGTCAAGCAACTTACATCCCAGCCGATGGATTCTCTGGTACAGAATATTTCTTGTACAAAGTTTGCGACGATGGTCTACCTTCTTTGTGTGATACTGGCTATGTCAAATTAAGCGTTGCCATTGATTCTACAGGAACACCACAAACCAACATCAATGCAGTAAATGACACTTTAAATGTTGCAGCGGGTACAGTAGATACTTGTTTCCAAATCTTACTCAATGATGCCTTCCCTATCGAAGGACAAGATTCATTGGACATTATGATTTTGGCAGACCCAGAAAATGGAACTTTGGTCAACAACGGATTTGGTTTGTTGTGCTACACGCCAAACGAAGGTTTTGTAGGAGACACCGATTTTGCCGCTTACGAATTGTGTTACCAAGGTATGTGCGATACAGCCGTATTGGTCTTCAATGTAGTGGGTTGCGATTTAGAAATTAAAAATGGTTTCTCACCCAACGGAGATGGTGTAAATGACTTCTTCAACATTCCATTCCTAGACGATTGTTATGGAGTCAATTTCCCAGAAATCGAAATTTACAACCGTTGGGGCAACATCGTTTACCAAAAAGTAGGCTATACAGGATTCGACGATGCCTCCTCTTGGGACGGAACCTGGAACAACACTTCTAGTGCCACTGGCAACGAAGTGCCCGATGGAACCTATTACTACATACTGCGACTCAATCCGCAAAACCCAACCGAAGATAATGTAATGGCAGGCTTCGTAGAAGTCCTGCGATAAAGATATTCCTTGTATAAGTATTTCGTTAAGCTCTGGCGGCAATTGGTCGTCAGGGCTTTTTTTTGTACCCTTTGAGCAGTCGATGGTCCATAGCTCTTTGTGGAATTGCCTAATTTTTTCTTTTTTCAACCATTCAACCATCGACTATGGACTATTCTATTGCAACGTCCCTCTTTCATGGCTGCGTTGTGGTCTGGTTAACCAACGCATATTTTAGGCTGCGTACAAGGGGGCTTCCTCCCGCTCATCCTGCGCTTTTTGATGGCGGGAATACCCCTTTTCTGTTCAGTCTAAACCTT
>JAHDIA010000406.1:0-2700 GCA_020631035.1 Chitinophagales bacterium
GTAATTGAACGTTTTAAACTAGCCCTGATAGAAGCGGTTACCCCCGTTGGTTTGAGATCTTCCAGGTTTAAAAAACGTGGAAGATCCCAAACCAACGGGAGTAAAAGCGGATAGCAGGCAAACAAGTAGCGACGAAGCACCGAACACTTGCTCCCATAAAAATATTAATAAATAAATATAATTTACAAATTACACAAGACTATTAACAATTAAATTTATCTACCAATAAAGCTGCCTCCACAAACACGTATGACCTGGGCAGTAATGGCTTTGGCACCTGGGCTGACAAAAAACCGAATGGCTTCGGCTATGTCTTGTGGTGCGCCACCTTGTGCCAGACTGCTCAATCGCCTTCCTGCTTCTTTTACAAAGAAAGGTAATTTTTCGGTCATTTTGGTTTCAATGTATCCTGGAGCAATGGCGTTGGCAGTAATTTTTTTTGCTGCCCCTATCTCTGCCGCTTTTTCCATCAAGCCAATCATTCCTGCTTTTGAGGCTGAATAATTGGTTTGTCCTACATTGCCTGCAATACCCGAAATAGAGGAAAGTCCAATAATGCTAGCACCTTCATTTAATCCACTTTGTAACAACGAATCTGTCAATTGAATTGACGCTTTTAAGTTAACATTTAAAACCAAATCCCAATAATCTTCCGTCATTTTTGCGATGGTTTTGTCTCTGGTAATACCAGCATTATTGATTAAAATATCCAAACCATTGGGACATTTTTCTCTGACTTTATTTGCTACTCCTGTATCTGTTACGTCCATTGCTATGTAATCTCCATCTATCGAAGCAGCAAGTGTTTTTAAATCTTCTTCGGCTTTGGGAATGTCTAGTACAATTACTTTTGCACCTTCTCTTGCTAGTACTTTAGCAGTCTCTGCTCCAATACCTCTTGCCCCTCCTGTAATGAGTGCTGTTTTGCCTTTTAGAGAATTGGTCAAACTTAGATTCTCTGTAACAACTGCCTTACTAGACAATTGCAATACTTGCCCTGTGATGTAAACCGAAGGTTCTGTCAAGAAAAAATGGACAATGGGAAAAATGTGGGCTATGGCGAGATTGTTTTCGATTTGCAGGCATTGTACATTGACACCTCTTTTGCCGACCTCTTTGGATAAGGCACGACTAAAGCCTGTGATGGCTTCGATGCTGGATTGATTTTCTAGAGTCGCTCCATCTGTTGGCATTCCTGCTAAAATGACTATTCGTCCTCCCCTATTCATTTTGCGGATGTTGCCGTTGAAAAAGTCATAGAGCTTTTTTAGGTCGGCTATGCTTTGTATTGAACTGGCATCGTATACCAATGCATCGAATGGTTCTGTTCCTTGTTGGGTGGCAAAGCCATTTTGTTCTAGTATACTACTCAAATTACTACCTAGACTAGCTCCATCCAACAATATTTTTTTCCCTTTCCAGTTTTCTGGATTGATGACCTCTGTTTGTCGTTTTAGAGTCGAAGGAATGGGTAAGGGCAAACCTAGGGTCTTTATAAATTTTTGGGTTCCTTTTTTCTGTAACCAATCAGCCATAATTTAATTTCTTTTTTCTTTGAGTAAGCATATGTCCATACATTCTAGGGAAGAATACCACATACAATATGAGTATTGCTCCTAATATGAGTGCAATCCAGTTGAGCCATCCGTATTTTTTCATCACTGACAAAACAATCAATACTTCGCCAGCGACGCCAATGGGATACAAGGGTAAAAAAGTGGAATAACGCATAAATTGAAGTGGCGCGATTTCTTTTCCTATTAGATTGTTAAAGTAGTAAAAATAGCGAACAATCTCGGTAATACACCAGGCTAAGATGACGAGGTGCCAGCCAGAAATGCCATTCCAATTGATGTATTCGTGTGGCAATAAAAAGAAGTCAATCAAAATAACTACGAATACCCTAGAAGCTACTTGAATGGCGGTGGTTACTACAGGTGATTTAACCCAGCCTGTAGCAGCGTGTACAATTTCCATCAAAGCTGCCAATTGGCATATATTGAGCAGAACAATTGAAAAACGGTCTTGTGGAAATCCATTGACGATTTGGTAAATCAATAGTATCAACCAACCAATGCCCAATAGTAGATTGTATGCCTTTAGGTAAGTCTTCATAAAGGATAGCCTCCTTTTTCAACGGCAAAGTCAGCTATTTTTCTTCTCAAATCTTTGGCATTGATTCCATAATGAGGGAGCAATGTTTTAAGACTGCGCAACAGGAGTTTTCTTTCCATACCCGATGCAAAGGCATTGATGACATCTTCGCCTAATTTTCTTGATACTTGAGTTGATTCGTATAAATACAAGCAAAGAATGTCCCATTGTAGTTGTACTTCTTTGGTATTGCCTTTTTCTTTTAATTTTTGGTAGCGCAAATAGGTAGATTCTAGTAAGTAAACTTTTGACATAATGTCTGATAAGCTCATTATCATTTCTTGTTCGTCTACCATTTTTTCACGTAACTTATTGCCTGCTGCGCCTAGTAATAATAAGAAGAGTTTCTTTAAGTTTTCGATGCGTTTCCACTCATCTTTATTGGCAAATGGCAAGGATGCTTTTGCCAAATAGAAGGGGATTTTTTTGCCTGCTCCCATCAAATCCAGTTCTTTGGTTTTGAGCGAACGTTTGCTCAATTCGGCAATGGCAAGCATTCGGTTGATTTCGTTGGTTCCTTCGTAAATTCGGGTGATGCGTACATCT
>JAHDIA010000406.1:2710-5886 GCA_020631035.1 Chitinophagales bacterium
CAACGGCATAGCCCATTCCTCCGTGAATCTGTAAAACCTCGTCAGCCACAAACGTAGCGGCTTCGGAACCTTGTACTTTTAGAATGGCGCACTCAATGGCAAACTCTCGTACTGCATTGATTTTAGCTTCTGCCTTATCCATTCCACCACTAAGCAATTCTTCGTATTTGTAATCAATGTTTTTTCCTGTACGATACAAGGCAGATTCTACTACATGAGTCCACATAATCATCTCCCCTATTTTGTGTCGGATGGCTCCAAACTCGGCTATGGATTTTCCAAATTGTTCTCTTTGTTTGGCATATTCAATGCCTCTGGTAATTCCGAACTTTGCCCCTCCTACAGTTCCAGCACACAATTTGATTCTTCCTGTATTTAGAATGTTCAATGCCATCTTAAAACCTGTTCCTCGTTCTCCTAGTAAATTTTCGATGGGAACGGGCGTATTTTCAAAAAAGACTTGTACTGTAGACGAGGCTTTGATGCCCATCTTTTTTTCTTCTTTTCCAAGTGTAATGCCTCCGAACTTTTTCTCTACAATAAAAGCTGATAGTTTTTCATCCTCTTCGATTTTGGCAAAAACCACAAAGAGATCGGCAAATCCACCATTGGTAATCCACATTTTTTGACCATTGAGTAGGTAGTGTTTGCCATCTGCTGAAAGTGTTGCTTTGGTTTTACCTGAATTGGCATCAGAACCTGCTGAAGGTTCGGTTAAGGCATAGGCTGCTTTGGTGCTTCCAGCCGCTATACCTGGTAAATACTTGGCTCTTTGTGCTTCGGTTCCGTAGTAAACAATGGGCAAAGAACCGATAGAAGTTTGTGCTCCTATGGTCGTAGCAAAGGCAAAGCCCAATGCCGAAGCCTCACTAATGAGCAAGCCTGTATTAAAGTCTAAATCCATTCCACCATATTTTTCATCTATGGCGACTCCACAAAATCCCATCTCGGCTGCTTTGTCAAAAATCTCTAAAATCAAATCTAGGTCTTTGGCAGCATCAATTTGTGCCGCTTTTTCGATTCCCATTCCATGTACTTCTTGCAAGAAAAATTCCTGTACACTTTGGTGGTACATCATTTGTTCTTCGGTCCATTCTTCAGGAACAAAAATATCTTTGTAATTTGTATTACCCAACAAAAAATATCCACCTTTGAGATTTGGTGGGATGGTACTAGCATTATTCTTGGCTTTGGGAACATTGTTAGATTCATATCTGCCCATAATCATTATAGTTTTCGTCCTTTGAAAATTTTTGTGGAAGAGAGCTGATTCTTAAACAAGCTATCCAGTCGCCTGTGGCTCCCTACTATTTGTTCAAGAATCACTCTCCAAAAATCATCAAAGAACTAGGTTTTTTTATGTAAATATAACAAAAAAATGTAAATTTGAATAAATATTCAAGTAGACTTTATTGTAAGATAGAAAAGCAAATGCGCACACTCATTGGAATATTCGGATTTATTTTGTTGCTGACCAAGTGTCATATACAAAAATTGGGTAGGTAAAATGCATAAAACAGATGCACATTTTTAAATTCAATAAGATGCAAGACATAGGAAAAATGCCAAGCATCTACAAAAAATCAAACAAATGGAATACATTGGACATAAGGTAGTTGTAGCAGGTGGTTGTCGGACACCCTTTTTGCGGATGAGTACCGATTACAAAAAACTGATGGCCTACGAATTGGGGGCATTTGCCATCAAAGGATTGTTGGAAAAAACGGGCGTGGCTAGTTCCGAAATTGATCGGGTAATTTTGGGAACAGTAGTCCATAACCAGCAAACCGCCAATGTAGCAAGAGAAGCGATGTTGAAGGCAGGATTGCCCGATACCATTCCTGCTAGCACGGTTTCTATGGCATGTATTTCTGCCAATATGGCGATTACTCAAGGAATCGATTTGATTCGAACAGGTCAAGCAGATTTGGTAATTGCAGGCGGCACTGACTGTACTTCGGACATTACCATTCCGTTTAGAAAAAAAGCCCAACAGAAATTTTTATCTGCTCAAAAGTTAAAAACCCTAGGGGATCGAATTAAATTTATTTTTAGTTTGCGTCCTGGTGATTTTGCACCACAAGAACCCAAGGTTGCTGAATTTACTACAGGGCTCACTATGGGTGAAGATTGTGATTTGATGGCACAAAAATTTAAGATTACAAGAGAAGCTCAAGACGCTTTTGCGGTGCGTTCTCACCAAAAAGCACATCAAGCACACGAAGCGGGGCATTTGCCAAAAGAGATTTGCCCCGTTCAATTTGGTGGTAAAACCATTGACCGAGACAATGGCGTTCGGGGTGATTCAACTGTAGAAAAAGCGGGTAAATTGCGCCCTGCCTTTAATAAAAACAATGGTAGTTTGACGGCTGCCAACTCTTCCTTTTTGTCGGATGGTGCGGCGGTGGTTTTATTGGCTTCGGAACAAAAAGCCAAGGAGCTGGGTTTGGCGTCTGATGTGGTGGTGCGCTCCTACAATTTTACCGCCCGTAGTCCCAAAGATGAATTGTTGTTGGGTCCTGCTTATGCCTCTCCTTTGGTATTAGATGAATTGGGTTTGCAATTGTCGGATATGGATGTGATTGAAATCCACGAAGCATTTGCGGCTCAGGTGTTGGCAAATTTACATGCAATGGAAAATGCCGACTTGACCGAAAATAAAACCATTGGTTCCATCAATACAGATAAGTTGAATACTTGGGGTGGATCTTTGTCTATTGGTCATCCGTTTGGGGCAACGGGGGCTCGCTTGGTCACAACCGCTGCGAATCGTTTGCGTCATGAGAATGGTCGGTATGCGCTGATTGCTTCTTGTGCGGCTGGTGGACATGGGCATGCGATGGTTTTGGAAAAATTGTGAGTTGTAAGTTGACTTAGCGGTTTCTGTTATTGCTTGATGGGGGAATTTTAAATTTAGAGTGTAGAATGACGAATGGCTTAGCGGTTTCTGTTTATTGTGCAATGTGTGTGATTCTAGGCTAGGTGTACTCTGGTTATCGGGCGCATGTTTTGGGCTGCGTCTTCTATTTTTATCCATCCGCTTCGTCCTTGCGCTTCTTCAGGTTTTCGGTTCGGGCACCCATAAAGGATGCCCCTACGTTTTTTGTTTGGATTCTGTTCCGTTTTCGGTTCGGGCACCCATAAAGGATGCCCCTACGTTTTTTGTTTGGATTCTG
>JAHDIA010000407.1 GCA_020631035.1 Chitinophagales bacterium
AGTCAGTGTTAATATTATCAATGAAATTTGCTTCATTTTTCTAATTGCAGGTAACTTACTTATATATACACTTTTTCAATCGGCTTATAGACGTTTTTTTAAAATTCTGTCTAGGGGGCTTCCCACAGACTGGATTGTGTTTGTTGTTAAATGGGTATAAATCATCGTTGTTCTGATGTCTTTGTGACCAAGTAGTTGCTGTATCTTTGGTAAGGCTATCCCTACATCTACTTGATGTGTGGCAAATGAGTGGCGTAAGACATGAGGTGTTACTGCTTTGCTAATATTTGCCTTTTTAGCAGCCTTTTTTAATATGGAGGATACACTTGAGGCACTGTATTGCTTGCCTGGTCGGGTTCCTTCAAATAAATAGGTAACGGGTTTGTAGGAATCAAAATAGAGTTCTAATACACCTTTCTCTACATTGACATATTTTTGATATTGTGTTGAGTCTTGCTGGGGCATTGAATTTCATTTAATGAGTTTGGCTAATTTATAACATATGTTTTTGGTGTTTTAATATGTAAGTAATGATAAAAAAATAACTTCCCGATTTTGGCTGCAATATTTTTCGACCTACGTCGTCAAAAATACTCGCCTTAGCGCTGCTAGGACTGGAATGCCAGCCCAGTGCGTTTTTTTCCTTGCATGTCAAAAAATCTTATTGCCAAAAACAAGGAACTTATTATTTAACCATTACTAAAAGAATAAGTAATTGGGTTCTTATACAAACATACACAATAAATGCTGAAAATGCAAGTCGAAATTGTAGGGATTCTCTCATTTTTAAAATACGTGGTTTGCGAATGCGACTGAATGCTCTAAACTAGCCCTGATAGGAACGGTTACCCCGCAGTCCGACCTTGGGAGGGCGAGGAGTAAAAGTGGATAGCAGGCAAAGGAGTAGCGACGAAGCAATCAACACTTGCTCCTAGTCAATCCAATCAATACTTGATTTAAAGGTGTCACCTTTCATAACTTATTCTTTGTTTGACTCGCATATACTTTTAAAAAGGTGACACCTTTCTTTTTCTAGGCTGTTTTAAGAGAGGGAAGTGGCAAGAGAAGGACAAAGCAGGGGGAAATCTGTCATTTTAATGTCGAAATGGGGGGGATATTGGGTTTGGCTAATCAATAAAGGGAGAAATCGTTTATCTTAACATTGGATTAATGAAGTACGAAAAACACTATTCATACTATTGTCAAAATATAAGCCTATGTCTAAAACGCTAATCTATCCCCTTTTGCTGCTTTTGTGTACTGTGTGTGTTGCTCAAACGGTGCCAATTCTGAATTATTCGGTCAATAATGCTGGACAGGTTGAATTGGAAATTGAGGGGCAGGCGGATCAATATTATGTTTTGAGGGCGATTCATGAACCCAATAATTATGAGTCTGTTACTTCTATCACTTTGGGGGCAGATGGAAATATGATTGTTTCGGAGCCGCTTGGGGCATTCCCGATTCAGAATTACCAAATTACGGCGCATTCGATTGCTGATCCTGGTGATGTAGATGGGGATGGGATTGATGATATGACTGAGTTGAACAATATGCCGACGCAAGCTCCTTTGAATTTTGGAGAGGAAGTTGATTTTTATGATGGAACAACGAGTGTCAATTCGCCTGAGGTGTTTTCTTCTTTGGCGGTTGTTGATACAGAGGTTCCGTGGGCACCCTTTTTGGATAATCAGGAATTTGTAAAGTTTGTTATTTTTAATCAAGATACAGATTATCCTGAAGTCTATTTTATCAATAGTGAAACGCATTTTATTCATTCGAGTTTTATATCGGCTATTGGACAAAGTGGAACTGCAGCGGTTACAGGAGAAATTGTTTACAATCCCAATACCATTCTGCCCAATGGTGTCTTTGGAAGTTATGCGTTTAATTATTCTTTTGGAAATTCTAATGATTTTGATCATACCCAAAGAACCTATGAACTCTTGGCAGCCAATATGCCTTTTCTTCAAAACAATTTTCAGCATTTTATAGGCAATGTGGGAGAGAACGCTTATGTGAATACCTATGCTGATGGATTTGTAGGTTCTAGAATTACGGTTGTTTTGGAGTCTGAGTTTTTTGCAGATGTTGATTTTTTGCCTTTTAATCAAGCGGAAGGTTATGGCTTTTTTAGACAGATGACTTTGGATGAAAATCCTGGTTCGCGTGATATTGTTTTGTATGATGCATTGCCGAATTCATTGCCGAGGGTAGGGGGGATTATTACCTCTGTAGTACAAACGCCTTTGTCGCATGTAAATTTAAGAGCGATACAAGACAATGTTCCCAATGCGTATATTCAAGACCCGCTGGAAATTGATTCTATTGCCAATTTGTTGGGTAGTTATGTCTACTATAAGGTGGAGGCAGATAGGTATATATTTAAGGAAGCAACGCTAGAGGAAGTCAATGCTTGGTATGAAAACATTCGACCTACGGATGAGCAAATTCCCGATAGGGATTTATCTCAAACCAGTATTTTGCCACTGTCGGAGATTGGTTTTGATATGGCGAATGCTTTTGGGGCGAAGTGTGCCAATGTGGCAACGATGAGAACCTTTGGATTTCCCGAAGGAACCATTCCCAATGGATTTGGTATACCCTTTTATTTTTATGCTGAATTTATGAAATTCAATGGTTTTTATGAACAAGTAGAAGAGATGCTTGCCAATGAAGAATTTGTTTCGGATTTGGAAACACGTATTGAGATGCTCAATGATTTTAGAGATGAGATCAGGGCGGCGGATATGCCACAGTGGATGCTTGATGCATTGCAGGAGATGCACGATTCTTTTCCTGAAGGGACTTCGGTTCGATGTCGTTCTAGTACGAACAATGAAGATTTGCCTGGATTTAGTGGGGCGGGTTTGTACACCTCCAAAACACAGCATCCAGATGAGGGGCATATGTCAAAATCAATCAAACAGGTCTATGCCAGTATGTGGAATTTTAGGGCTTTTGATGAGAGAGATTTTTATCGGGTCAATCACTTTATAGCGGCTATGGGCGTTTTGTGTCATCCCAATTATCAAGAGGAAAAATCAAATGGGGTAGGCATCAGTCTTGATCCTATTTTTAATACAAGCAATACTTTTTATTTAAATACCCAAGTGGGGGAAGCACTGGTCACCAATCCAGGTGCCAATGATATACCTGAAGAAATTTTATTGAATCGAGATCCAGAAGAAGGCTATTTTGTTTTGAGGTATTCTAATTTGGTTGGACCAGAAGAATTGGTGATGGAAGAAATTTATCTGGACCAATTGCGGGAGTATCTGAGCGTTATTCACGATGAATTTGCGGTCTTGTACGATGTTGTTGGCGCAGAAGGATTTGGAATGGACATCGAATACAAAGTAACGGCAGAGGATCAATTTATCATCAAACAAGCACGGCCTTGGGTTTCGTTTTGGTCAGAAATCAAAGCCAATTATGATTTGGCAGCGGTGCAGATTATTGACCCACAATCCTCGTCTACTTTGGGAACAAATGAATTGCTTACTGTAGAAATTGGCAATCAGGGATTAAAGGAAATGAGTGGGTTTGAAATCTCCCTTTTTGTAGAAGATGAACTACAAGAAACGATTTTAATTGAAGATACCCTCAGAGGACTAACATCAGCAGATTATCAATTTACTGTTCCCCAAGATTTTTCAATGATTGGGGATTACAATATTTCAGTTGTGGTGACCGATTCAACAGATGGATATAGTCGGAACGATACCTTGCGCTCAGTATTGAGCAATTTATATTATTTAGAAGCGGGTATTGTTGCCAATTTGGATCAGGTTAGATGTGGTGAAACCGTTGACATAGATGCATTGGTTTTTAACTATGGTGAAGCTACTTTTTATGATGTCGAAATAGAAGTAGTTGTCAATGGTGTTGCTGTAGATACGGTGAATTATGATTTTAATATTCCTTATTTGGTAGAGGTAAATATTCCCATTACCATTACAGAAAATCTTCAAGAGACTGACAATGAAATAAGTTTAAATATACTAGGTGTAAATGGAGCGCAAGATGCCATTTCGGACAATAATTCTTCTTCTATTGTTACAAATTTAGACACCGATTACGACTATGTTACTTTAAATATAAATCCAGATAATTTTTCAGAAGAAACCTCTTGGATCATCATTGATGAAATGACCAATGAAGTCGTAACATCTGGAAATTTGGATTTTGGTTTTATAGGAGTTTACACAGAAGATATTTGTGTGAATTATCAATCTTGCTTGACCTTAATTGTCGAAGATTCCTTTGGCGATGGTATTTGTTGTGATTATGGGCTGGGTAGTTTTTCTTTATTGAATGCTTCGGGCGAAACGATTCTTTTCAACAACGGTGATTTCGGTCATCGTGCGGAAGAATTTTTCTGTCCAGGTCTTGAAGAATGTACGTTGACTGCTGAAACAACTATGCTTGGTGCATCAGGCGAAGATGGTACAGATGGCGTCATCAGTATTGAGGCAAGTAATGGAATCAATCCGTATCAATACAGTATTGATGGAGGTCAAACTTTTGTAAGCAACAATGTTTTTATCAACTTGAGTCCTGGAAGCTATGATGTAGTGGTCGAAGATCTTTCGACAGTGTGTAGCTTTGACACAACTGTAGAAGTGGAGGTTTGTTTGTTGACTGCTGAAATAACGCCCTCTATTGCTTCGGCTGAAGATGCTGCTGATGGGATGATTGCCATTACGGCAAGCAATGGGGCAGAACCTTACGAATACAGTATTGATGGAGGCGAGACTTTTTCCGATGATATGACATTTGAGGACTTAGCCGCTGGCAACTATATTGTTGTTGTAAAAGATGCTTCTGGAATATGTTTCTATGAAGAGGAAGTCGAAGTGAGGTATTTGGGAGATTGTTCGTTTACAGTAGAAGTGACGACGACCAATGCGAGCTTTGATACCGAAACCGATGGAATGATTGAATTGGCGCCCACTAGTGGAACGGCACCCTATCAATACAGTATTGACGGGGGCGAGACTTTTTCGAGTGATTCCCTATTTATTGATTTGGCTCCAGGGACTTATGATATTGTCATAAGAGACGATACAGAGACTTGCCTTTATCAGTCAACAGTAGAGCTAGAATTTAATATCGTTTCCAGTCTCGATGAGATTGCCTTAAATGATTTTAAATTGTATCCCAATCCCGCCCAAGAAAGTTTTGTCTTAGAAGTAGGGGAGTCCCTAGCGACAAGGGATGATTTTCAAATAGAAATTTATACCAGTATGGGGCGTTTGGTACAAAGCCATTCCAATGTCAATTTTGATGGAGGAAGCAAAATACGTATTTCCTTGAATGGCTATCCTTCGGGTGCCTACCAAGTCAAGCTTTACAACAAAGATTTTGAGAAGACTTTTAAATTGATAAAGAATTAAATTTAAAAGGTGTCACCTTTTATAAATTGCCTTTTTTGTGGCGATTGTCTCTAATGAAAAAGTGACATCTTTTGATGAAGAATTCAAAGGTGTCACTTTTATAAATTGCCTTTTTTGTGGTGATTATGTGCTATTAAAAAAGTGACACCTTTTGAGGAAATTAGAAATAATTGTAAAATGGATATGAGGTGACTAATCATGGACAAATCACAGACTCCGTTATCAGGCTACCATCATCTTGAACTCGAATACGAAAACAATTTCCATTAGGAGAAACTAGAACATATCCATAACAAGAATTATCAACAAACATATCTCCTTGCTCAGCCCATTCTCGTCATTTTCATTATTGCTAAAATCAATCCCATTGGAGGTTCCAGAAATATCGCATCCATCAACAAGTACATAATTGGTTGTTCCTTCATTAACACAATTATTGTTGATCGTCATATTTTTGGAGATTGCTGGATTAAAGGTGATC
>JAHDIA010000408.1 GCA_020631035.1 Chitinophagales bacterium
TCTAACATCACCCGCAACTCTGTCCAAAGATCCCCATCGCTAAATGGTTTGTAAATGTCGTTGATGTTGTCTGTACCAAAAGCCACTGTCAAACCTGCTGGAACCATTTCGTCTACAGGTGTCATACTGTTGTGACTGACCGACATACGCTCTGTACGGTCGTGGTCAATCCAAGCCGTTGGGCAACTAATGACCTTGAGTTGTGCTTTGTTCATCAAGTCGTAGACTTCCATCCGATACTTTTTCGGATGCGCTGCCACACTGATCGAGTGAACGGCCGTTACCTTGCCTTGCATTCCATGTTCAATCGTTTTACGAGCCAACATCTCTGTTTCTTTTTCCTCATCCGTATTGAACTGATCTACGTGAACGTGAACCAACTTATTGTTGTCTTTGGCGGTTTGCATCAAAATGTCGATGTGTTTTTCTTCATTGTCAGCATCCTTCTAGGCCACCAATGATGTCCACAAACTCCACGCTCATATCAAACCAGTAACGAGCCTTTTCGTCAATCACTCCCTTGAGTACCTGATTGGCAAAACGCAAATGAATGTCTTTGCCATAGGTGTCTTTGAGTTTTTGTGCAGCCTTGAGCGCACGATCTTCGATGACCTCGTCTACATCTAGGAAACTGCCCAAAGCCTGGGCACCTTGTTCCAAGTGCAATTCGACGACTTTGCTCATTCGTCTAAACAAATCGTCCACAGTTGCTTCACGCTTCATCTTATCCACCAAATGCCATTTCTCCTTCAAAAAGGCATTGGTGTATTTAAAATTTTCCTCAGTGAGCGTATACGCTCGGTCAATGTGGGCATGTGTGTTTACCCAACCTCCATTCTTTTTGATTTTCTCAATGATTAACGTTCTAGGGTCCATTGTTAAAGTATTTATTGATTTAGTTAATGTGTGATTTTTGTTAAAAAAAAGTCCCCTTTGAAGGCATCAAAGGGGACTGTCATATATCATTTCAAGGATCAATCAGTTTTCCAATAGTCTCCTCAATTTTCTCAAAATGGAATTGGCTTTTTATTTCTGCAAACATTCGTCTTATTTGTTCTGTTTGCAAATTGCCAATACTGCCTTCGTGGGTATGATTTACTTTTCTGCTTGGTTCAAATTTGCCCTCATCAATATCCAAACCAACTTGTTTATAAGCATCTCTAAAACTCGTACCATTCAAAACCAACTCATTGACCACCTCAACGCTAAAAATGTAATCGTACAATTTATTGTCAATCACATTTTCGTTGATGATGACATTGGCAAACATATAATCGGCAATAGCCAAAATGCTACAGATTTCGTCAAAAACAGGAAGAAAACTCTCTTTGATGGTTTGCAAATCTCGATGATAACCACTTGATAAATTGGCGGTAATCAAAGCAATCTCATTGGGAAGTGCCTGAATCTTATTTGACTTGGAACGAATCAATTCAAATACGTCGGGATTTTTCTTGTGTGGCATAATGCTACTTCCCGTTGTCAAATGCTTGGGAAAACTCAAAAAGCTAAAGTTTTGACAATTGTAAAGGGTAACATCTTGTGCCATTTTTGCCAAGGTACTGCCCAAAGAGGCCAAGGCATCGGCAACCACTCTTTCTGTTTTACCCCTTCCCATCTGTGCATAAATGACATTGTAATTCAAATCATCAAAACCCAAAAGATCAGTGGTCATACGACGGTTCAAAGGAAAACTCGAACCATAACCCGCAGCCGAACCCAAGGGATTTTTGTTGGAGATTTTAAAAGCCGCCAACAACATTTGCATATCGTCTACCAAAGCCTCTGCATAAGCTCCAAACCAAAGCCCAAAGCTACTTGGCATCGCCACTTGGTAGTGGGTATAACCAGGAATGAGGACCTCTTTGTGTTCTTCACTCAAACTGAGCAATCGTTCAAAAAGCGGCTCAATCAAACCAACTACTTTTTGCAGTTGTCGCCTAATGTGTAATTTTAAATCTACCAATACTTGATCGTTGCGGCTACGACCACTGTGGATTTTTTTACCCACCTCGCCCAGTTCACGCGTAAGCATCAATTCTACTTGGCTGTGGACGTCTTCCACACCATCTTCAATCTCAAAATTTCCTTTTTGTGCTTCTTGGTAAATGCGGCGGAGTGCGGCTTGCAGTTCAGATAATTCACTGGCAGTGAGAAGATCAATAGATTGCAACATTGAAATGTGCGCCAGTGTGCCTGTAATATCGTCAATAGCCAACAAACAATCTAGCTCTCGGTCTTTGCCGACTGTAAAGCGTTCAATTTCGTGGCTAATGTCGAAGTTTTTTGCCCAAAGTTTCATTAAAATCCAAAGGTAGGTAAATTTAAAATATAAAAAAAAATTACTCTGGGTCAGGCTTTATAAATAGTGGTGTAAATGCACTTTTTGAAAGGGATGAGGACGGAACGTTTTCGTTTCCAAACCAAGGTGTCTCCCTGCTATCCACTTTTACTCCTCACCCTAGCAAAGACCTTGCATACAAGGTCTTTGCTAGGGTTGCGGGGTAGCCGTTCCTATCAGGCGTCAGTTATTCTATTTCGCTCTTCGTCGGCTCTTTTTTTTGCTATTTTAAATGTTTTTTAAAAGTATGTTAATTATATATGAACACTTTTTTTAACTAAATTTCTACCTCTTTAAATATGCAAATTAATTGTATTAAATTTGCGTTGCTTTAAGTAAGATCTTGTCGCTTTAAGTTTGCAACTTAAAGCCTTTTAAAGCCTTTTAAAGCCTTTCAAAAATAAATTGTCGCTTTAAGTTTGCAACTTAAAGCTTTTAAAAACAAAATCACTGTCGCTTTAAGTTTGCAACTTAAAGCCTTTAAAAACAAAATCACCAAATGAACGCACTCATCCTCACCCAAAAAGACAACTACCTCATCATCGAAATGAACCAAGGCAAGGTCAACGCCATCGAACACAATCTGGCGTCAGACCTACAACAAGCCTTTACCGATGCCAACAACAATCCCGATGTCAAAGGAGTCATTCTTACAGGACGTCCCCACTGTTTTAGTGCGGGCTTAGACGTTGCTTTTCTAGCGACAGCTACCATTGAAGAACTCAAAGACTTTTGGAGAGCTTATATGGGCGCACTCCGAGCAATGGTCTTATTGGAAAAGCCTTTTGTTGCAGCCCTTACAGGATATGCGCCAGCAGGAGCGACAATCTTTGCGTTATGTGCGGATTACCGCATTATGGGCAAGGGTGAAAAACACAAAATTGGAATGAACGAGTTCAATATGTCTTTACAAATTCCACAAATGTTGTCTGATGTTTATGCGGTACAACTAGGCGAAAGAATGGCGTGGAAAACCGTTCAACAAGCAGCCTTGTTCAATAGCGATGAAGCATTGGAAATCGGATTGGTAGACGAATCACTCGAAGTAGAGGAAGTATTCCCAAGAGCAGAAAAATACCTCAAAAGATTGATGAACGTTTATTTGCCTGTTTATAAAAAAACAAAAAGAAACCTAACTAAAAAACTAAGAGAAGTGGTCAATCAAGACATCGAGGCATTGGTTGAAGAAATAGCCGAAGATGCACAAGATCCAAGAGCCAAACAAATGGCACAAATGTTTGCCGCTACACTTAAAAAATAGGGTTCTTTGAAAATTTTTGGAGAGTGATTCTTGAACAAATAGTAGGGAGCCACAGGCGACTGGATAGCTTGTTTAAGAATTAGCTCTCTTCCACAAAAATTAGAAAAGAACAAAGAATAAAAAGTTGCTTTAAGTTTGCAACTTAAAGCCTAATACTATCACCAATTGTTGCTTTAAGTTTGCAACTTAAAGCCTAATACTATCACCAAATAACCTCATATTCATGGAAGCATACATCTATGACGCCATACGCACCGTAAGGGGCAAAGGCAACAAAAAAGGAGCCCTAGTCGGAATCACTCCTGTAGAATTGGCTACCCAAGTATTGGTAGCTCTAAGAGAACGCAATAATCTAGACACCTCTCAAGTAGAAGATGTCATATTGGGTTGTGTTGGTCAAGTAATGGACCAAGCCGCCAATATTGCCAAAAGTGCAGCACAGCACTCCAACTATGGCGACCACCTTTGTGGCGTAACCCTCAACCGTTTTTGTGGTTCTGGATTGGAATCAATGAACCAAGCAGCCGCTTATGTCAAATCGGGCTTTCGTACGATGATGGTCGCAGGTGGGGTAGAGAGTATGTCCCGTGTCAAAATGGGTTCTGATGGTGGAGGAATGTTTATGGACCCTGCTTTGGCGATTCCAGGAAACATCGTTCCTCAAGGCATTTCTGCTGATTTGATTGCTGCATTGGAAGGCTACTCAAGAGACGATCTAGATGCCTTTGCAGTAGAATCCCAAAAAAGAGCCGCCCAAGCTCAAGAAGATGGCCGTTTTACTTCTCGTATTCCTGTCAAAGATGTCAATGGCATTACTGTTTTGGGACACGATGAAAACATTCGTCCTACAACTAGTATGGAAGGCTTGGCAACACTCAATCCATCTTTTGCTATGATGGGCGAAATGGGTGGATTCAATGCTGTAGCTGTGGATAAATATCCTCAAGTAGAAACCTTAGAAAATGTACACCATGCTGGTAATTCTTCAGCCATAGTCGATGGAGCAGCAGTTGCCCTTATTGGTAGCAAAGAAGCGGGAGAAGCAATGGGACTCAAACCGAGATTTAAGGTATGTGCCGCAGCAGTCATTGGAACAGACCCAACGATTATGTTGGTCGGTCCAGCTCCTGCCAGTCGCAAAGCACTCAAGCAAGCGGGAATGGAAAAAGGCGACATTGATTTGTTTGAAGTCAATGAGGCGTTTGCCGCAGTACCTATGCGTTTTATGGATGACCTTGGTGTTCCTCACGATAAAATCAATGTCAATGGTGGAGCGATTGCGATGGGACACCCACTAGGTGCAACAGGTTGTATGTTGGCGGGAACCCTAATGGACGAACTAGAACGCCAAGACAAAAACACTGGACTCATTACCCTCTGTATTGGAGGTGGTATGGGCATCGCAACCATTATTGAAAGAGTTTAAAAAATCTTGCTGTAAATGATTTGTTGAAGCAGGGCGTGTGCTTGGTGGCATAAAGCGTGCTGTACTAACTGAACATCTAGAGTAAACCAGACAAAGCATGTCTGAAACGAGGAGAGTCGCCCAAAACAAACAGTTTTTATATTTGAAGAATTTACAGCAACAAAAATAATAAGATGTCAAACATAAAAAACGATTATTTAGAATATAGCGTCAATGATGGCATTGCGACCATCACCATTGACCAAGTAAAGGAATCCGCCAATTTATTTAGCTTCGATTTTATCAATGCCTATCACGAAGCAGCGATGAAGGCAATCGCCGACGAAAATGTCAAAGGGGTGATTGTTACTTCTGGCAAATCTTTGTTTATGGCAGGAGGCGACCTCAAGATGTTGGGCAAACCCATACCAGATGACAAAGTACAGATGTTCTTTGAAGGTGTTTGGAGCATTCATAAAAAAATGCGTGAAATAGAAAAGGGAGGTAAACCATTTGTAGCAGCCATCAATGGTACAGCTCTAGGTGGAGGAATGGAATTGTGCTTGACTTGTCACCATAGAATTGTCCTCAATAACATCAAAATCAAATTGGGCTTTCCCGAAGTCAAAGTCGGTTTGTTGCCAGGTGGAGGTGGAACTGCCAAAGTTCCTTATTTAATGGGTATCCAAAACGGATTGACCTATTTGTTACAAGGCGTTGAAGCTCGTCCACCCAAAGCCCTCAAAGATGGATTGGTAGACGATACAGCCGAGACCCAAGAAGAATTGATGGAAAAAGCAAAGCAATACATTTTGAACAATCCCAAAGCCGTACAGCCTTGGGACAACAAAAAACAC
>JAHDIA010000409.1 GCA_020631035.1 Chitinophagales bacterium
GAGTTTCTATATCTCTTTTGCTCTCTATCAAATCTGAATTTTCGTTGCTATTTGTTGCTATTTGAGCATCTTTTTCTTTCAAAAAAAATCTAATAGACTTTCTTGTCAGTTCACCAATTATAACACTCATTAAAACAAAACCTAAAATTAGATAAACAGAACGACCATTAGGAGGTTTGTAAGATTCATCAAGCAACAAATACCAAATAACTGCTCCTACAAGAAGAACAATAACTCTTGAAGTATTGTTTGGTTTTACATTTTCGTCTAGTAATTTCATTTGCAGGTATTTTGTATTTTATAAAATTAATATGGATTCATTCCTATTTGCTTGATTTTTTGCTCTGTACTTTGGGTCAATTCAACTCTTTGTTTTTCCCAAATTCTTTTTAATAACTGATAGAGTATTGTACAGGCTAATATGCCAACTGGAGCAGCGATCCAACCCAAAAGAAACTCATTTATGTGTTCTATTGGAACTATATTGAATAAATCGCAGGTCAATACAAATACAAAGCCGAATATAAATGTGCCTATATAATAAGTGGCGATGCCTAATAAGACAAAAACCAATTTGTTTTTTTCGTATTCATCTGTTAATTCAGCAAATTTTTTGCCAATACAAATAAGTAAGAATATTCCTAACATGATGTTGTTTTTTTAAGTTAAATGATAAATGAAATGTGTTTTTACAAATCAAAAATAAATTAAGAAACAAGTATTTACAAGCACCTTTTCTAGCAAAATCCTAATAAATGACATTCAGAAATAAGACTTATTGAAGATGTAATTTGTTGATAATTAGGTTTTTGTGTTTGTTATTGGCTTGATGTAGTCCTTAAAACAAATTTTCCTATTTTGTTGCCAATAATCTTTTTAAAGGGTAAAAGAAACCTCGAAAGGCTGAATAAAACTGTTCCGAGATGTAATAGCCTGAGAAATCACCTACTTATTAAATAAGGAACTAATAGCACTGTTAAAATGGTAATTTCTAAAATGGCCAAACCACCTCCAATGATGACTGCTTTTTTGCCTTTTGTTTTAAATCCGATGTTTAGGGTATTGTTAGGCATATTAGTATGGGCATATTTTTGCGAGACATAGCGTGCATACAAGCCATAACTATTGTTCCAGTTTAAGTCAAGTTCCCCACTAAAGCCTTGAAAACCTCTTTTTAGTGAGCCATCGTCGAATAGTATGATTCCTGGTGCAATTCCCAAGTCAATGTTTTCATTGATTTTATAAGCCAAACGACCTCTGAGCCCAAAATGAAAGTTTCGCTCGCCCCAGACAGATACATTCATAAAGGACAATGCCCCCAAAGAAAGTTTGGGAGTAATGTTTCGTTTTATTCCCAAATTCACATCCGCATCAAATTTGGAATAAGCACTGCTGGAACCAACAAATTGGTAAGAAATACCAAAATCAGTGATGCCTACCCATTTACATTCGTTTATTGGTTTTTCCCAACAAAGTTGCGCTTGAATAGAAGCAAAAGTAGACAATAGCATTATTAGAAATGGTATGAATTGTTTTGTTTGCATTGTAATAGATTTTGAACAGTTTTGAATGCTGTAGTTTGGTAATTGGTTTCTTTGTGAGTATATTTTTATAATGCCATTTAATTCATAAAGCGTGACAAGAAAAAACCTCGGAAGGATAAGTAAAACCGTTCCGAGGTGTAAGGAACTGGGGGTATATTTATTTTTTTGGAGGATTACAACTCTATACAATTTCCATTGACACATTTGTAGAAGACACCATCATTGGGACAGTCGCTTGCTGAGAGGCACTCATCGCCAATAGAACCTTGTGGAAGTGTTGGTGTGCTAGGATTATCTGGGAGATAGTTACAGCGAACCTCAGCCCAATTGTCACCGATTCCTCTTGAAGAAGCAAGTGCCTTTACTCTTGTAAAGTAACCAGCAATACCATACATATCATTTGTACTACAAGGAGATGTTTGATAAGCATCACCAAACCAGAACTGACTAGACAAAGTATAGTAATCGTCGCCATTTGAATCTCCGCTATAGGGACCACCTATAAAATCTCCTACGCAATTGCTTACCTCAAATTCAAGCTCTTTATATTCCAAAGTTGTCTTGTAACGTGTCCATCCTAATATTCCAAACCTTTTTGGTCTGATTTTAATATTTACAACACCGCTAGTAGTTGTGACACCAGCATTCATACTCATTGCTTGATCTAACCAAACTTCTAATAATATACTTCTTCCTGAAGACACCTCTGTATCACTTAAATATGTACCACAATACAAATCATTTTTCAATTCTGTTTGTTCTTGTAAATTGACATTGTATGAATTTACATAAATACCATCCGCTTCATTACTTTGCAAACTATATTCTGCTTTTGCCATTTTGTCCATATCTCCATCGGTGATGGCAATGATGTGATTGTCCAATACTTTGTGAAGGGTGCTGCCCACATAATACATTCCTTGGCTACCAATGATATTGCTGTATAGGTTTTGATTTTTACTGTTCATTCCATCTTTGGTAAACTCGAACAAATCGTCGTATTCTGCTTTAAAGCTTTCAAAATTGGCTGCTGTTTCTGGCATTGAGTTGAGTTCTTCTAGTGCTTTGTATTCTTGGTATCTAATCGAGTTGAATCCAATTTCATCTTCCCAAGCATTGAGTTCTATTTCGTTCATCGCAGCTACTTTTTTAAATTCGCTAAAAAAGCTTTCGGTATCTTCAAAGTGTAGGATGCCGTCAATATTTTTGGCTGCTACCAAATGAGAAGTTTGTGCATTTTCAATTACTTCTACTGATTCTTCTTTTTGGCAACTGCTTAAAATGAGACATAAGATTGCCATTACATACATTAAATTTTTCATTGTTGATTGTTTTTTTTGTGTGTTAATACGATTATTGTTTGTAGTGCTATTTAAGTTTTTCATTGTATTAAATTTAAAAGTGTGAATAATTTTGTTTTTAATGTTTGTTACAACTCTATAATTCCAAGTGAGAAAAGAGGTGTGACAAGAATTGTTGTTTTTCTTTGAATTTTTTTGAGCAAATTAGATATTAGAAACGATACCCAATTTTTAGATTGCCATATAGACTATAAATAGAGTCTTCCTTTTTAAAAAATGAACTAGTGTCCTTACCTATAGCTGGTCCAATGTCTAGACCAAAACAGAGCTTGTTCTCTAAAAAGTAACTTAGACCTACTGGAGCATAAGCGAAAAGTGTATGATTGAGTCTTGTGTTTACTCCAAGATCAAAATAATTTACATTTAGCCCTGTATAGACAAGCAATTTGTTTGTTTGGATAGGGTGTGAATAAAACTTTACTCCTGCTCCAATACCACCTAATCCTACTCCTGCTTCTATGATTGTTTTCTTAGCAATGATTCTTTCAAAGGTGATTCCCCAAATTGGGGTGGTTCCAAGTACATTAAAGGAAACAATATTGCGTTTCATTTCTTTCCAATCATCCTGTTGTTCTGACTCTTGAGCATTGGTAAATGTTGTAGATGTCTCTTTTGAATCATTCTGTTGTTCTGCTTCTTGAGCATTGATAAGTGCTGTAGATGTCAAAAAAAGTAAAAACAAAAATAAAATATGTTGTATGATTTTCATTGTATTTAATTTTTTGGGATTTTACTAAGTTTTAGGAAAAATGCCACTGGACTAAATGCTCACAGTGGCATTTTAGGTGTTGTTTTTTATTCAAAGTCAAAGAAAGAAGAATAATAAGTTCCTTTTTCAGTAGTAATAATGGCTTTTAAAATACCTGTACCTTGTTGGTTCAATTGTAAGCTATTGGTCGATTTATCTAGTGAAAAACCAACTGCTTGTCCAGCCATATTGTAAACTTGTACATTGGTGATAGGCTCATCATAGCCCAAATCGAAAGTTACGGTATTGCCTGTTTTGATGGCTTTGAGTTCTTGAACTTGATCGTGGTGTGTACCTTTGTCATCAATGTCTTTACCATCTGTTTTTGCCCAAAATGGAGAGTATTCATAAGGATCGCCAGGACCTGTAGGACCTGTAGGGGCAACATAACAATCCATTGTCACTCTTTCTTCAATAATGCATTCTTGACCACCGCACATAATCACTGCTTGAGCGACTAAATAAGCTCCGTCCCAATTGCCATCTGGTATATTCCAGCTACCTTGCGTCTCTCCTACAGGGAAATATTTGTGGTGATTGCCAACTGGTACGTGCAATGACAACTGGACAGAAGAGGCATCACAAGATCCAAAGCAATCTTCATCAAACTGAATCCAAGCAAATTCACATACTTGCGGATTGCCTTGATAGTTAAAACTCAAACAACTCTCCTCAGGACAAGAAGGCGAACAAGTTGCCGTTATACAAGATTCTTGGCAAACTCCATTGATAAAACGGGTAATTTTTAGGGTTACCACACCAGTACCGCTTATGTTGACCGTCTGATTTTTATTGGAACCAACAATGCTGGCATTGCCTGAGCAGACTTCCCAATAATAAGCTTGTGCATAAGTGGCACCATAATAATTGTCTGTCAAAATTTGAATTTTGCCATTGTTGTAGCAAGACCCACATTGAGCTAGGGCAGTACTAGAGCTTAAACTCGCACCTAAAATGAGCAATATACCTAGACAAACTGCTTTTTTGCTAAAAGCAGTTAAAATTTGTGAAAGTGCTGTGAGATTGGTAAGAATGTTTGTTGAACTTTTCATTTTTTTAAATTTAAAATGTGAATAATTTTGTTTTTGATTTGTGTTACAATTCTTTAATTCCAAGGAGTACAAGAGTTGTGACACAGATTTAATTTTTTATCATCATCAAATCCTTTTGTTTGATTTGATACTGCAATATTAAGGGGCTTTTCTAGAATATTTTTGACCTGATTTTTCCAAAATTACCTTTGCAAAATGTAACAATAGATATATAGAAATATGTTATATTTTGCTTGTAAGTGTCTGATTTACAGATGATTGTTGCGTTGCTAGATTGTTGTGTATACTTCTCTTTTATTCTGTTGACAAGCTGTGTTTTTTGCTGGAGTTTTTTTAATTATATTGTGCAGCGTGCCTCTTTCATGGCTAGGTTGTGGTCTGGTTAACCAGCGCATATTTTAGGCTGCGTCGTAAATTTTATCCATCCGCTCATCCAACGCTTTTTACTTAAATATGAATGGGATCAATCACAATGCTTATTTTATACCTACACTTTTTCCTAGAGTGACGTACTTTAATTATAGAGGGAGACATAGATGTCAATGATTCGAATGGCAAAAATGCTTTGTTGACGATGAATGAGCAGTGCGCTGATTTATATACAAGAGAGGATGGGTGAGTATGTTGTGACCTGATGTGTCAATTCGTATAGAAACCATTTTGGCTGTAGAGTAGGTCCCCACCATCTTAACATACATTACATCTACTTCTTGTAAAAGGATTGGATTAGGGTATTTGAGATACCCAAACTGCATATGTATACAACAAAGGTAAATTGGCAAACAAGATGCTACAAGCATGTTTTTTAACGGAATTCTAAGAAAATAAAAAATGTATATGTGTTTTTTATTTGTGTATTTAGATAGAGATGAGTTTGTTGTGATGAGTTGTTTGTTTACTATATCTCCAAAAATAAGTAGAGATTTATCTACGAGTATTTAATTTCCTTTGGGAGCTAGGAATGGAAAAGCTAAAAAAATAAAAAAATAGTGAAAATTCCGAACAAAAAAGTTTTTGTATTGTTTATGATAGTATTACTATTATTTGAAAAAGTTTTTTAATTTTGCAAAATTGCTTTGCTATATAAAATAAAACATAAAGTACTAAATAAATGAGTTCTACTACAAACAAGGGTTTTTTATCAAATCTTA
>JAHDIA010000410.1 GCA_020631035.1 Chitinophagales bacterium
GATCTGAAAATTTTATTTTTAATAACTGGGAAGAAGCAATAAGAACAATCCATAAAAAAACAGGAATGATGAATATCGAACCAACCCTTTTGAAAATCTCAAAAAACCAATCAATGATTTTTTGAAATAATGGGGCAACTTGAGGTATTTCTAGGCTAGCAGTTTGTCCTAGATGATGGTACATCATAACCCAAAATTTTATTTGAGTAATCCCCAATAAAACAATGGAACCTAATAGCAATAATTTTAGTTTGTCTACCCAAGAGATGGGACAAGCTAAAATCAGTGCCAATAAAATATTAAAGGAAAAAAAAGCATAGTATCCAAGGCTATAGGTGAAATGATAGTGAGGTAATTCAAAAGATTTTTTTCCAGATTTTTTCGCCAAAAGTGTGCCTTTCTTTTTAGTCTCTATATTGTATACAATGACTTTTACTTGGTTTTGCTCATCGTCTTTGGTATGTTCGTATTTGACATAGGCTTTGTCTCTCAAAATGGTTTTTTTACGATTGCCTGTTTTGACCGTTTTCTTTACATAATATTCGTTCAAATTGGAAAGGGAAAAACACAGATGACCTATGAGGTAAAGGATAAAAAACTTAGCTAAAAATATAGATACAGATTTAAGCATTGTTCGATGAAGGGATTTGTTTGAAAATGGTTTTATTGGCCCAGTACAACCATATCAACATTGCAGATAAAATATAAGCTATCTGCCAAAATTGTACATGGAAAAAATCAAATAAACTTGGCAAAAATATTCCCAAGATAAAAAGCGACACTACCCTGATGATATTAATCAATACTAGCAAGGGTAAACCAAACAATAAGCCTTTGAACTTAGTTGTCCAGCTCACACCCAAAGCAATAATCGCACTTGCAAACAAAGCCATTGCTTCTGTTCCATCACATCCTGTAAAAACATTGAGGGTCAGTTGCTCAGAAATGATACTGGTTTCATTGTGCAAGGTGTCAAATCCTAAAATATTTAGAATGGTATTGCCTGTTTTGGCATAAAAGGCAGAGACAGGTTCTATGATGTTTTTAAAATACCAAGTAGAAGTGTAAAAGGCGTAAAATAACATTGCCAAAAAACCAAAGACCGCCAAGTAGACGATCAATGGGTTTTTTCTTAGAGTATTAAGATTAAGCGTATTTTGAGGGTTTTGCATGTCTGTTTATTTTTGAGCCATTAAAACTAAATGCAACAAATAAGCAAATATTGGTAAGCATATAAATGAACAAATAAAATCTACAGAGGTAATAACTCCAAAAAATAGTAAGCTAAAGGCAAAACCGATTAGAATCATTACCAAGCCAATGTTCAATGCTTTTTTAAATAAATCTTTAGAGAATGGTATGTTGAGGTTTTTCCATTTATAACTGTTTATTTTTACGGATTGATTTTGTGTTTGCCAAACAGGAACATACTGATTAATAGTAGTCAGCAAGCCTAAATTCATCAACAACAATATAAATAGGATAAGCCCCCATTCTGAAAGGGTCGGTACATTGTTGCTTGTGTTTGTACCACAATTGGCAATGGGTGCATTGACACAAGTACAATTTTGTGCATCAAAAGAGTCAACTGTACAAGGATTGTTATCGTCGCAATTTACTTGATAAGCCTGACACGTACCATCATCTAGCGTTGCAGCGGCATTGTAGTTTGGCGCACAAGGGTCAGTACAACCTAAGGTTTCGCCACAATTGACAATAGGTTCGTTAACGCAAGAACAAGTAGCAAAATCATAGCTATCGGTCGTACAGGCATCGGCATCGTCACAAGTGGTATCAGGTGTGCTGGTTTCCAAGCAACTACAACTATTGGCATCCCAAGCAAAAGTAGCACAATTGACATCAGGACAGGAAGTATCGTAAGCTTGGCAAGAACCATCATCTAGTGTAGCGGCAGCGTCATAGTTTGGCGCACAAGGGTCAGTACAACCCAAAGTTTCCCCACAATTGACAATAGGTTCGTTAACGCAAGAACAAGTAGCAAAATCATAGCTATCGGTCGTACAGGCATCGGCATCGTCACAAGTGGTATCTGGTGTACTGGTTTCCAAGCAGCTACAACTATTGGCATCCCAAGCAAAAGTGGAACAATTGACATCAGGACACGAAGTATCGTAAGCTTGGCAAGAACCATCATCTGCTGTGGCTGTTGCATCGTAATTGGGGGCGCACGGATCAGTACATCCAGAAACTGCCAACGAACATGAGCCATCATCACAGTTTGCTGTGGCATCGTAATTGGTTGCATTGGGGTCGGTACAGCCATTAATGGCGGTCTCTATTGCTCCACCATTGATCCAAGCAGCAATTAAATCTTGTTCTGCTTGTGGGAGAGCAGGACCAAAAGGCATGGCACTACCACACTGTACACTGCCGTCATCATTGATTTTGTCATATAAATAACTAGCATCGGCATCACCAACTACAACATAAGGTACACCACCACAAGCAGCACTCGTCCCATTGACCAATTCATCATAAGTCAAAGAGGTTCCTCCAACTCCATTGGCATGACATCCATTCATACAACTAGCATCAAATATACTCAATACCTGAGAATATTCAACGCATTGTGTATAGCTATATTGGGAAAATAGAAGGCAAAATAACAACAATAATGGAGTAGTCAGTTTTTTAATACAATGTAGTTTTAAAGCCATTTTGAAGATTATTTGTTATCTAGAAAATATAGAATAAAATGAGCTTGAAAGGCATAAATAACTCTGCCCTTTTGCACAAATTGAAAGGGAATTAGTAAGGTCATTAATGGGTAGATTGAGTTGATGAGGGGGGAGTCAATAAGCAATCAAACCTCACATTATGTTGTTGTTGTTGGAAGTTATACAATGAATGTACGTAATGGCTTTTTTTTTGTTTGATTTGCCAAGTATTATTGAAAACAAGTATTAGATACCTTGTTGCAATTTGCTCGCTATTCGACATTTGGGTTAGTCGAGAAAGTTCATTCGCATTTGTAAAAAAGCGGTCAATGCAAATGGCATTGACCGCTTTCTTTTTTTTTAAGATACGAGGCATTTTGAAAATGCCAGACATCACAAACTATTTTTATTTCAACAACTTAAAGTTCTGACTGCCTTCTTCTGTTACCAAAGACAAGAGATAAATACCAGACCCTAAAGTCTGTGTATTCAATACAATTTGTTGTTTTCCGACACCCAAGTCAACTGTTTGTTCTAATAAAATTTTACCAGACAAATCGTATAAATAAAGATTGCCATTTTGTGGAGCATCAGTAGTTAATTCTACAAACAATTGATTTTGTAAAGGAATGGGGTAAACAGAAATCTCCCAAGCATCCAAATCGTTTAAAGCAGAAGTCGGATCACAAGTATTGCCATTGCCTGAAATGGTTTCCATACATTCTGGCTCATTTAAAAGATAGATGGTGTATTCATAAGCTTCATTCAGTTCGAAGGGACCATCTACAAAAGTACTGTCAATCAATTTGTAACTAAAAGTACCTGTGGTCGAGATAACTGAATAGTCGTCATAAATTCCATCTACTTTGACAGAAACATAATAAAGCCCATCTTCACAAACGATTTCAGTACTTACCGAGAATCCCTGACAACCGCACTCAGCCAAAGGTGCGTTGATACAAGCACAAGCACCAACATCAAAGCTGTCTTCTGTACAAGCATTGCCATCGTCACAATCGGCTATGTTGGTGATGGTACATGTTATAGGGTCAAAACTATCTACTGTCAAATCACAAAAATCATTCACCAAAGGAGTAGAATTGACACAAGCACAGCTATCAGAGTCAAATGTATCGACTGTCAACAAACATCCATCATCACAGTCGGGATAGGTACACGAACCATCGTCTTCACTTGCCGTAGAATCGTAATTGATGGCGCAAGGATCGGTACAGCCTGTAAGTGGCGTATCCGAATTGATACACAAACAATTGACTGGGTCAAAATTGTCGAAGGTGTTGGGATTGTCATCGTCACAAGAAGGTGGAGCATTGACAATCACACAATTTTCAGCATCATAACTATCTTCGGTTAAATTGCAACCATCGTCTACATCAGTAGGTGGGGTATTGACAACGGTACAATTTACAAAATCAAAACTATCTAAAGTCAAATCACAATCATCATCCACCGAAGGGGCTATGTTTTCACATTCACAAGTCGTCGTATTTAAACTGTCTATTGTTAAGATGCACATATCATCACAATCTGGCAATATACAACTGCCATCGTCTATGGTCGCATCGGGATTGTAGTTGTCGGCACAAGCATTGGTACATCCTTCTGTTCCAGTGGTGACACAAGTTCCATCATCACAATTGGCTTCTGGATTGTAATTGAGTGCCTCTGAATTGGTACAGCCTACAATGGCATTACAAGGGTCTTCACAGAAGTCTAGTCCGTAAGTACACGAACCATTTTCTATGCTAACATTGGCATCAAAATTACAAGCTAATGTATCAGTACATCCTGCATATTGGCAACTTCCGTCATCACAATTGGCATTGGGGTTATAATTAACAGCCTCTTGATTGGTACAACCTTGAATGGCATTACAAGGTTCAGGGCATTCTGGAATCCCATATTCACACAAGCCATCTATAGTTGCAGTAGGAGAGTAATTGCAGGCAAGCGAATCAGTACAACCATCAGAATTTATAAACTCACAAGTCCCATCATCGCAATTCGCATTGGGATTATAGTTACCAGCCATCATATCAGTACATCCTTGAATGGCATTGCAAGGCTCGGGACATTCAGGTATTCCATAATCACACAAACCATTGTCTATTGTTGCATTGGGGTCGTAATTGCAAGCATTAGAGTCCGTACATCCAGGGTCAACAACGATAAAATCGCAAGTTCCATCGTCACAATTGGCGGTAGGATTGTAATTGTTAGCATCAGGATTGGTACAACCCAATACCTGATTTTCGATGGCACCCTCATCTATCCATTGTTTGATGGTTTCTTGATCTTCTATTGACAAAGGAATACCAAAAGGCATATTGCTGCCGCAAGCCGTTTCGCCATCATCATTGATTTTGTCATACAAATAACTCGAAGCACCATCACCAATGTTGAGATAGGGAATGTCACCACAAGAAGCTGAAGTGCTTAGGAGTTCCTCATAGGTCAAAAAAGTGCCACCCAAACCATTGGCGTGACAGTTTTCCATACAACTCGCATTGAAAATGGTCAAAACAGTTTGATAATCAATGCATTCCTGTGCTAGTACATTGCTAGAATGTAGGCATATAAAAAGCATCAAAAGAGATACAATCTTTCTCATCTGTTAATATTTTAGGTGTACTCACAGAATTAGTGTTACGTCAAGTTGAAACTGACAGTTTAGGGCATATCTATTAGATATTAGACGTATTTTGGAGCTTGCTTGTTTCATTGTCAAGCTTTTAAGAGTTGTGAATTGTAAATTAGCTATACTTTTTGTCTAATTTACAATTCCTCATTCGCTGTGTTGATTTCAGTTTGTAGCTGAAATCCGCCTAAAAAAGAGTCGGATGAAGCGGGTGGATGCAGTGTAAGACGCAGCCAAAAACATGCGCCCGATAACCAGACCAGATGTAGCCTAGTACCACGCACATTGCCTCATTGGGCGCGAATGAAAGGTAAAGGATTAATTTTGATAAATTGAGATGAGCCTACGCGGCAACTGCGCAAAGTGCAGCTACACGCAATAGGCTTGTCAATGACATCGCTACTGCGTGTAGCCTTCGTCACTTTGCGCAATTTTTTTGCCTGCGCTGCTTTTAAAATAAAAAAACGCGCCCAACGCTGTACTTAACGCAATGTGGCAACCGTTGGGTT
>JAHDIA010000411.1 GCA_020631035.1 Chitinophagales bacterium
ATTAAGCTTGTATTGGCAAATTGTCGGGTGCCATTCTTTAAAAGTGGAAGCGTAGGATGTTGCGGGTGGATGAACGCTTGTACGAAGAACTGAGTATGCGTTGGCTAACCAGTACAGGTGTAGCCATGAACCACTGGCGTTGCACAATAAAAATAGTCCATAGTTGACGGTCGATGGTCCATAGCTCTTTGTTGTCAATCCCTAAAATAGGTTGACTGAAAGACTGCCCAAAGGGCAAGCAACTAATCTGTTCGGGAATAATAGACGAGGTAACTAAAGGCGATGACATCGAAGATGAAGTGGGACCAGATGGAGGCAAGGAGGCCAACGTGTATGAAAAGGTAGCCGATGCCTGCTACGATGATGACTTCGAGTAGTCCAATGATGCTCATTCGCCAGTCGTAGGGATTGAGGTAGCCGTGAATAGCAATAAAGAGAAAAGCAGTAGGCCAAACCCCCAAAAAGGGTTGAATGGCGGCACGGAACAAGATTTCTTCGCCTACTGCAGCACAAAAAGAGTAAAAAATGATGTCCTCGAAGCTGGGTTGGAAGGTCTCAAGTATGCGTTTGCGGAATTTGGACATAGAAGGCTCAAGAACTTGCCAACTGGCAACTGTAATGAGTAAGAGTGCTGCAATAGCACCATAGGTTAAACCATAGATGGTTTGCCACATCCAGTTTAGTTGTCCCCAGATGACATTTTGGGTGGGGTAGTCTTGTAAAAAATAGACGATGCATGAACCAATAACTGAAAAACCAACCAAGGTAAACAAGGCTGCCATTTTAAGCATCAAATTTTGTTGATTGGGGTTCACTTTTTCTTTTTTGTGTTTTGTATTGTATTTACAACGTCTATTAAATTTGACAAATTATTTGGATAAAGTCAATATTTGCTTTGGAATTATGTCCTATATTCGCCCAATTCAATAAAAATTGTCAAAGAACCTAAATTTTGTAGATATGATTGCCATTCAAGACAAGCTGGTAAGCCGAGATTTGGTCGAAAAAGAATTTGTGTGCAACCTGAGCAAGTGCAAGGGAATGTGCTGTGTATTGGGCGATGAAGGTGCGCCCTTAGAAGATGACGAGCCTGGTATTTTGGACGATATATATGAAGAGGTCAAACCTTATTTGACAGAAAAAGGCATTGCTACCATAGAAGAAATGGGTAAATATACAGTAAGCCAAAAAGGGGAAACAGCTACTCCTTTGGTTGATGGGAAAGAGTGTGCCTACATTTCATTTGATGAAAAGGGGGTTGCTTTATGTGGTATTGACTTGGCTCACCAAGATGGCAAAATAGATTTTAAAAAGCCTGTTTCATGCCATTTGTATCCTGTTCGCATTACCGAATACGAACAATATGATGCGGTCAATTATGAAAAATGGGAAATTTGTGCTCCCGCTTGTAAATTGGGAAAAGAATTGGAAGTGCCTGTTTATAAGTTTTTGAAAGAACCCCTTGTGCGAAAGTATGGAGAGGAGTTTTATGAGGAGTTGGATAGGGTTGCGAAGGATTTTTTTGAGTAATATCCCCCCCTTCGGCAAGCTCAGGTAGCGGTTATTTGGCAAGCTCAGGTAGCGGTTATTTGGCAAGCTCAGGTAGCGGTTATTTGGCAAACTCAGGTAGCGGTCATTTGGCAAACTCAAGGAGCGATTTTTGACAAGCTCCAAGAGTGTATTGGGGAATTTTCAATTTTCAATCATACTAAAAACTTGCATTTTGCAAAAAAAGTCTTGTATAGAGTAGAGACATTGTTTTATTAAAAACTTTTTCAAAACTCCAAAACAAGACCTATACGATGAATGAATTGGACAAACTATTGGACGACATACAAATAAATCTGAACGAATCCAAAACAGAAAAGATGAACCTAGTCAAAACCTACGGTGGGGCAGTATTTGGAGTGAATGCCCAAAAAATTACCGTTGAAGTCAATGTCAGTGCGGGTGCCAAATATATTTTGGTTGGACTGCCTGACAGTGCGATACGAGAAGGAGTCGAACGTATACAAGCTGCCATTAGGAATGTAGGCTACCGTTTCCCAGGCAAAAAGATAGTGGTCAATATGGCTCCTGCCGACATTCGCAAGGAGGGTTCCGCCTACGATCTTACCATTGCCATAGGCATTTTGGCTGCCACCGAACAAATCAAAGCAGATAAGATAGGCGATTATTTGATTATGGGAGAGTTGTCATTGGATGGTACGCTCAATCCCATCAAAGGCGTATTGCCCATTGCCATACAGGCACGCAAAGAAGGATTCAAGGGATTTCTTTTGCCCAAAGAAAACGCTAGAGAAGCCGCCATTGTCAATAATTTAGATGTGTATGGGATAGAGAACCTCAAAGAAGCCATTGACTTTTTTGAAGGGACAAGTAATTTGATACCTACTGAATATGATACAAGAGAAGCTTTCTTTGGAAACCTCAATGATTCAGATGTGGACTTTCAAGATGTCAAAGGGCAACACAATATCAAAAGGGCTTTAGAGATTGCCGCAGCAGGAGGGCACAATGTCATTTTGATTGGACCACCAGGTGCGGGTAAAACGATGTTGGCGAAACGTATGCCAAGCATTCTACCCCCCTTGAGTTTGAAAGAGGCATTGGAAACCACCAAAATTCATTCGGTTGCAGGTAAGCTCACCAAGTATTCTTCGCTCATTACCAATCGTCCGTTTCGTTCGCCTCACCATACCGTAAGCGATGTGGCTTTGGTCGGTGGAGGACAAGTTCCCAAGCCAGGAGAAATCTCCATGGCACACAATGGCGTTTTGTTTTTGGACGAACTGCCTGAGTTCAAACGTTCTGTTCTAGAAGTCTTGCGTCAGCCGATGGAAGAGCGTCGAGTTACGATTTCAAGAGCCAGATTTACCGTTGACTATCCTGCTAGTTTTATGTTGGTGGCTTCTATGAATCCTTGTCCTTGTGGTTATTACAACCATCCCGAAAAAGAATGTGTTTGTGCGCCAGGAATGGTGCCTAAATATCTCAATAAAATATCGGGTCCTTTGCTTGACCGTTTCGATTTGCATGTGGAGGTAACCCCTGTGTCCTACAATTTACTTATTGGTGATGATCCAGCCGAAAGCAGTGAAGAAATTCGTACGAGGGTGATTGAAGCTAGAGAGATTCAGAGCAAACGTTTTGAAGAAAAGGAAGCGATTTATAGCAATGCCCAAATGCCTTCACAAATGGTTAGAGAATGGTGTCCCATCAATGCCCCAAGCAATGCTTTGCTCAAAGCGTCTATGGAAAAATTGGGATTGTCGGCAAGGGCATATGACCGTATTCTAAAGGTTGCCCGTACCATTGCCGATCTTGCCAAAAGCGAAAACATACAGTTTGAACACATAGCTGAGGCACTTCAATTTCGCAATTTGGATCGAGAGAGTTGGGCGTCATAGTGTGGTGAATTTGGAACTCAAAAGGCTTTATTTGGGTTGATATAAGTACAAAACATCGAACAAATAGTTGATGTTAAAGATTATAGAACAAACTTAAATTGAAGTCTATGACCTATCGAGTGATTAAGGCCTCAAATATGTGGTCAACAGAAAAATTGAGAAAGCAAACAGAGGAGATTATCAACAGAGAAAAAGAGAATGGGTGGGCGATTGTTTCGGTAGCTTTTGGTCTGAATGTTTGGCATATTCCGACTGTTTTTATTACGATTGCCAAAGAGCTGTAAAATAAAAAGATAAACAAAACTTGATGTGTGATTAGCCCCCCACAAAGCGAAGCTTTGTGGGGGGCTTTTGTTGTTATGGATTCCCAGGTGATAGAATTGACAGGTCTGCCTTTTGAGCTATACTGCTTTTTAAATCATTAGGTGGAGTTTTTTAAATGGACTTTTTGGGTTTTAAGTATTTGAAAATCAGATGTTAATATGTGTGGTAAAGAGGTTCTTTGAAGGTGCTTCCTTAGTTTTTTGCCCAAAAATGTAATGAGTCATTATCAAAACATTGGTTTATATTTGAGCAATCATTTTTGATTCATCCCTAAAACCTATCATTATGATGAAAAGAATAATGCTACTCTTGTTATGCTGTTTGTTTACATTGGTTTCTTGTGAAAAATCCATAGAGCCAGAAGCAAGAGTAGAAGCACAGACACAAGCTGGCAGTTTTGTGCCACCTAATAATGGTGGTAACAACAATAACAATCTTCCTTGTGATGTACCTGACGATGTACCTTACTTCATTCATGTACACAAAACAAACAATACTTTTGTAGCAACATTTCACCCCAATTTAGATTATTATGGAGTTTGCCAATCTGCTGTACAGATCAATTGGAGTGTAGTAGAAACTTATGGAGGCAATACTTATCACAATACCTATTCAGCCAATATAAATTCGACTGGTGGATTTGGAGGTTTAGAAACCCTTGAGTTGCCAGTCTTAGGTGCACCGTGGGAATGTGGAGTACAGTTTGCTGCTACTTATCTAGAGTGTGGAACAAACATATATAGTGGTTTTTGTATGAATGACACCTACCCAGTGCCTTTGCCACAGTGTGGTGAAACGATGCCGTGTACATGTCCATTGTGTAGCAGCAATGTTATTCTAATTTTACCCTAATTGTTTTACAAACTTTGCACTTTACTCAGCAACCAACTTTTATACACCAGCTCTTGACAGCCTATTATCTCTTGTTCCAATGCTTGAATATTTGGGCGGTAGGCTGTCTTGGCTTTTTGGAGTTTTTTGATAAAATGAACAAAGTTGCTAAAAGATTTTTTATTGTTTTCTGCCAATGATTGGCTGCGATACAAAAAAATACCAAAGGAGTTGATTAGGTTAAAAAAAGATTCTTCATAGCCATCCAACTCATAGTAAGCCTGTAGCTGAATGGCACGAGCTTGCAGTCCATACAACACATTTTGAAACTTTAATTGGGCCAATTCTTGCAATACCTTTTCGTACTCTTTTTGATTAAAATACAAAATGGACCGACAAAGTTTGATGGTATCTTCAACTTTGTCTTTTTCTATAAAAGAGGCAAAGTCCTCAATGAATGTTTCTGCCCAACCCAACTGTTTGGCAACACAGGCAATATTGACAATGTTTTGAAAAATATGTGGAGCAATATAGCCATCTTCCAAGATAATTTGTTTTTCTACTGCCAAACAATTCAACTCAAAAAGGTCTTGTAAGGCTTCTTGTTTTCCTTGCTTGTAATTTTCGTAGCAGGCTTGGGTCAAAAAAGAAACAATGTCGTTTTTTTCATCCTTGGTATACAAATCAAATTGTTTTGTAAAGGCATTTTTTAACTCGGAATATTGGCTAAAATCTTTTTGATTGAAACTGTTTAGCAACTGTATCAAAAGTTGGGTTTGCGAAGCTTGCAAATGTTTGTTGTCTTGAACAAATGTTATCAATTTTTTGATAGGGTAGGTAATGGGAGCTTGTTCCTTCTTATTGCTAATATAATTGTTTGAATTGTAGTCGCTCAATGCCCAGTACAATTTAGCCGTAAAATAGTATTGATCCAATTGTTGAATCACATTTTTGGGAGCAATTGCCATTTTGTTTTCCTCAAAATAATTGGGGTGTGAAAGCCGCATTTTTTTTAATTGATACAAATGGTGCAAATGTTCAATGCCTGTTTCTGTTTGATGTGCCCAGTTTTCCTCAAGATGCTCCATTTTTCTAAAAAAAAATTTATCCAATTTACGTTTCTTCAAAGCCTTTAAATACAAAAAATCTTGTTCTTTTTGAGAGGCTTCCAATTCCTTGTGAATTAAAAATTTTTCTATAGACTTTTGAAATTTAAATTTTAAATTTTCAACCATCCTAACGTTTTGTTTGGCATCTGGAAACAAGTTTTGAGCAATTGTT
>JAHDIA010000412.1 GCA_020631035.1 Chitinophagales bacterium
ATGGAGATGGCACAGGCACGCCAGGCGATGAGAATCCATCAACAGACGAAGACGACCACGATGGCGAAGTACTAGACTTTGGTGAACCAGAATTCGATTTGGCACTCATCAAACAATTGGCAATAGATCAATCATCTACAGTAGCCGTTGGCGATGATATTACATTCACCATTACAGTCATCAATCAAGGGAATGTAGAAGCCTACAACATCAATGTAGTAGATTATATTCCAGCAGGTCTAATCTTGAATGATTCAGATTGGACAATGGTGGGAGCGAATGCCGAAACAAGTATTCCAGGACCATTGGCTGCAGGTGCATCTACAACGGTAGACATCACCTTTACAGTAGTAGAGTTTGTTGAAGGAAGTCAGGCAAATTATGCAGAAATCAGCAGTGCAGATGATGATACTGATCCAACAAATGAACCACCTGTAGATGTCGATTCAACTCCAGATGGGGATGATAGCAATGATGCAGGTGGTGATCCAGATAGCCCATCAGATGATGAAGTAAATGGCGATGGTACGGGTACACCAGATAGCAATGATCCAAATACAGATGAAGATGACCACGATGGAGCAGACTTTGAAACAGAAGAACCTGTTTTTGATTTGGCACTTATCAAAGACTTGGCATTTGGTCAGCCTTCTAATATTAGTATAGGCGATGAAGTAACATTCACTCTGACAGTATACAACCAAGGTGATGTATCAGCTTACAATGTAGAAATCACTGATCACATTCCAGTAGGTCTGGCATTGTCCGATGACAACTGGGCAGAGGTCGCAGGTACAGCAGTTGCTACCATCGAAGGACCAATAGAACCAGGTTCAAGTGTGAGTATAGACATTACTTTTGAGGTGACAGCGTTTGTAGAAGGTGGAATCGTGAACATCGCAGAGATTAGCAATGCTGATGATGATACCGATCCAACAAACGAACCACCAGTAGACGAAGATTCAACTCCAGATAATGATCCAGACAATGACGCAGGTGGCAATCCAGATGGTCCATCAGATGATGAGATAGATGGCGATGGCACAGGTACTCCAGACAGTGATGACCCATCAACCGATGAAGATGATCACGATGGTGAAATCATTGAAGTGGATGAACCAACATTTGATTTGGCATTGACCAAGACATTGGCTACTGAAATGGCTTCATTTGCAGTAGGGGATGAGGTAAGCTTTATTTTGACCATCTACAACCAAGGGGATGTAGCAGCTTATAATGTCGAAATTAGTGACCATATTCCTACTGGTTTAAGCTTGGCAGATGCAGACTGGTCAGAGCTTGGAGGGACGGCAATCACCACCATCGAAGGACCAATCGTACCTAATTCAAGTGTGAGTGTTGAGATTACTTTTGAGATTGTTGAGTATGTCGAAGGAGGTATTGTCAACATAGCAGAAATCAGTAGTGCAGATGATGATACTGATCCAACAAACGAACCACCAGTGGATGTAGATTCAACCCCAGATGATGATCCAGACAACGATGCAGGCGGTCAACCAGATAGCCCATCAGATGATGAGATAGATGGCGATGGAACAGGTACACCAGGTGGTGATGACCCAGCAACCGATGAGGACGATCACGATGGTGAAATCATTGAAGTGGATGAACCAGTATTTGATTTGGCATTGACCAAAACTCTAGCTGAAGGAACAGGATTGGTTGAAGTAGGAGATGAGATAAGCTTTATTTTAACGGTTTACAACCAAGGGGATATAACTGCTTACAATGTCGAAATTAGTGACAATATTCCTATTGGTTTAGGTTTGACAGATGAAGATTGGGCAGAATCAAATGGGGTGGCAGTAACAACATTGCCAGGACCAATTGCACCTGGTGCAAGTGAGAGCATTGAAATTACATTTATGGTAACAGAATTTGTTGAAGGTGGTATTGTCAATATAGCTGAAATCAGCAATGCTGATGATGATACTGATCCAACAAATGAACCACCTGTAGATGTAGATTCAACTCCTGATGATGATCCAGACAATGATGCTGGTGGCAATCCAAATGGACCATCCGATGATGCAACAGATGGAGATGGCTCAGGTACACCAGATAGTGATGATCCATCAACAGATGAAGATGATCACGATGGTGAAATAATCGAATTTGAAGAGATCTTTGACTTAGCATTGGCGAAATCTCTAGCAGAGGGACAAAGCAATATGGTTCAAGTAGGGGATGAAGTTACTTATATCATTGAAGTGAGCAATCAAGGAAACATTCCTGCTTACTCTATTGAAGTAACGGATAACATTCCTCAAGGCTTGGCTCTAATAGACAACAATTGGACCTTGAATGGCGATGGTAGTGCAAGCATCGTCATCGAAGGACCATTGGCAGCAAATGCTAGTGGAAGTGTAAGCATTACTTTTGAAGTTGTGGAGTTCATCGAAGGAGCAATTGTCAACATTGCTGAAATTACAGCAGCAGATGATGATACTGATCCAACAAATGAACCACCAGTTGATGAAGATTCAACCCCAGACAATGACGATGCTGGTGAAGACGATCAAGATGATGAGGAAATTGGTATGGAAGAACCAGCACCTGATAGTGACGGTGATGGCATTCCTGATGATGTAGATCCCGATGATGACAATGATGGAACACCAGACAGTGAAGATGACTTCCCACTTGATCCAGATGAAGACACCGACACCGATGGTGATGGTACAGGCGACAATGCGGATGAGGACGATGATAATGATGGAACACCAGACAGTGAGGATGACTTCCCACTTGATCCAGATGAAGACACCGACACTGACGGTGATGGTACAGGTGACAATGCGGATACGGATGACGACAATGATGGTATACCAGATACAGAAGATCCTTTCCCATTAGATCCAACATTACCAGGCGAAGACGAATTCAACATCGCATTGTTCAAAAATTTGTCATCAGAACAAGCATTGCCTATTACATCTGGTCAAGAAGTGACCTATACATTGACAGTTGAAAATCTTGGAGATGTACCAGCTTACAATATAGTTGTAAATGACAATGTCCCTATTGGTTTGACACTCAATGATGAAGATTGGATACTCAATGGTTCAGTAGCAACTGCTATCCTTGAAGGACCAATTATGCCAGGTGAGTCTGTTGACATTGACATCACATTTACAGTTGGTGAAAATACCTTGGGACCAGTATACAACATTGCTGAAATTGCTTCAGCGGATGACGATACTGATCCAAACAATGAACCACCTACCGATTCAGACCAAAGCCCTGAAGAGGATTGGTTTGATGTAGAAATCATTGATGTCGAAGAACCAGAAGAACCAAGCATCTTTGACTTGGCAATTGACAAAGCATTGGCAAATGGACAAGTTTCTATCGTTGAAGTAGGAGACACTGTCAACTACACATTGACCATCGCAAACTTGGGTGATGTAGATGCATATAACATTACCATCGAAGACATTATTCCACAGGGTATGAGTTTATTGAGCAGCAATTGGACGGAAAGCAATGGAGTCGCAACTCAATTGATTGAAGGACCAATTGAAGCAGGTACAGGTATCAGCATCGACATTACATTTGAGGTGACAGAGTTTGTAGGAGAAAGCATTCAAAACATCGCTAGCATCACAGATGCTGACGACAATGATGATCCAACAGATACACCACCAACAGACGCCAATGACGAAGAAGACTGGACAGATGACGAAACCATCGAAGTCTTAGAACCAATTGAGCCTACTTTTGTAGACCTTGCTTTGGAGAAAACAGTCAACGAAACTGTTGTTCAATCAGGTGATGTAGTGGCATTCAACATTACAGTTACCAATGAGGGAACAGGAGGTGCAAGTGGCATTACAGTCGAAGATGTATTACCAGAAGGTATGAGCTTCGTTGATGCTTCAACCGAAGACTACGATCCAATAACAGGTATCTGGACAATTGGTGAATTAGCAGCAGGCGAAAGCATCAACTTACAATTGGCAGTCCTCATCGAAGCAGAGTCAGGTGAAATTGCCAACTATGCACAGATTACAGGACTTGACCAAGAGGATACCGATTCGGAGCCAAACAATGGTGACCCACGTTCAGAAGAAGATACTTGGGAGGACGATGAAGATCAAGCAGTCATCGAAGTACTAGGCGAACAAGTCGAAGAATGCGAAAGCTTTGCAGCTACTTCAAGTGCAGTTTGTGATGGTTTAGAGTTTGCAGTAGTTATTAGTGTGGTATCTGACAATCCAACCACCAATATTCAATTAACGAATAACTTAACTGGTGAGGTGACAGAATACACTGACTTTGACATCGAAACCTTTGGACCGTTTGAGTCTGGTCAGGGCTACTCTTACACCATTGTCAATCTAGACCAACCAGATTGTTCAGTCACACTCGAAGCCGATTTGGTAGACTGTATCAAAACAGGTGTGGAGTTGTTGAGATTCGATGGTGAGCAGCAAGAAGAGGCAAACAGATTGTTCTGGGCAACCGCTTCAGAAGTCAATACTGATTACTTCGAGTTGCAACGCTCAAAAGATGGAGTCAATTTTGAAACGATAGGAACAGTTGAGGCCGCTGGCAACAGCAACCAAGTGTTGAACTATGAGTATTTGGACAAAAATGTTCCATTCGGCACCAGTTACTATCAATTGCTAACTGTTGACAAAGATGGCAGTACAGAGTACTCACACATCATTACACTCGAACGTACAACTACAATGACATTGATGACTTATCCAAATCCTGTTGAATACCAAATCAACATCGTTTTGGATTACAGCACAGATACAGAACTGATATTGAACATTTACGACAATGCAGCAAAATTGATGCAAAGCCAAATCATTCAAGTGGAGGCAGGCGTCAACAATTATCAGCTAGATGTCAGTAATTGGGCAAGCGGTATTTACAATCTTCAATTGGTAGACCCAAGCGGTCAATCAGTTAACAATACCAAGTTTATCAAAAACTGATCATAAACAGTTTAATTAATAAATTTTGCTTTCAAGGCATTGGGCACACTTCAAGTGGCTCAATGCCTTTTTTTGTTTTTTTACAAACCTTGCTTGCCAGTCAAATCGCTCAATCCACCAAGAAGAGGAACTACACAGATAAGCCCCTATTACATACCACTAAGTAATCTTAAATCTTAAATTAATTATGCAACGCCATTGGTTTATGGCTACATTCACTCTGGTTAACCAGCGTCCCGATTTTATCGGGATACAAGCGTTCATCCACCCGCTCATCCTGCGCTAAATGCTGTGTAGGGTGAAAAATAAAAAGGTTTAAAATAATTAACGAAAATTAAGCAATAAATACACAATAAGCGGAACGAAAAGCATATGGGGGATGTTTGTTAAGTAGAGACAAAAGATAAGAAAATGGAAAAAATACAACACATACTAACACACAAGTCATAATCAGAAATAAGTTATTTTTAAAGCTGGAATACTATAGTATTTATATCTAATCAGTTTGTCATTTTTTAAGTGGCGAACCTGGGATAAGTATGTTTAATGCTGGACAATAAATGATTGTCCTTATGGGGGAACTTTTACTAACACATAAAACAGGAACAATGAAAACTAAAACAATTTTATTACAGTTGTTTTTGGCAATTATGCTGTTTGCTTCTTGTATAAAGGAAGATGTATCTCAGCTAGGATTTCAGGATGTGTCTGATAAAGAGCTGATTGTCAAAGAAAAAACAAAGGGAAATGTAGGCACAACTCTCAAAGGTGGAACTTCAGGTATCATTGATTTTTAAAAATATTTTTAAAAGTTTAATACTGTGTAAAATAAGTAAATATGTATTTTGGGTAGTAGATTTTTGTTC